>CAIRNL010000308.1 GCA_903879975.1 uncultured Chloroflexota bacterium
CAACTTTCATTGGAGCAGAATTCCAGCAAACTGCAGGAGATGGGCTTCACCGTTGAGTTGGCGCCCTATGACGATCAGGCCACTCCGGACACGGGCGTTGCCAACGCAAAGCAGATCGTCGCCGATCCGGCTGTGCTGTGCCTCGTCGGCCACTTGAACAGTGGCGTCATGATCCCGAGCATGGAGGTTTACCACAACGCGCAGTTGGCTGCAGTGTCGCCGGCCAACACCAATCCGACCATCACCGAACGCGGCTACGCTGAAGTCAACCGCATCGTCGGCCGTGACGACGTGCAGGGTGTCGTCGGTGAGACCTTCGCCCGCGAGGAGATGGGGGTGAAGAGCGTCTATATCATTCATGACAAGACCTCCTACGGTCAGGGCGTGGCTGAGTTCTTCCGCCAGTCCGCCGAGGCGAACGGCATGGCAGTACTGGGTTTTGAGGGCACCGAGGAGCAGGCGAACTTCGACAGCATTATCACCCCGATCATTGCTGCCAACCCGGACCTGATCTATTTCGGCGGCATCTATAGCCAGGCCGGTATCCTCTTCAAGCAGGCGCGTGAGAAGGGTGTGACTGCCCAATTCATGGGTCCGGACGGGTTGGACAGCTCAGAGCTGGCCAGCTTGGGTGGCGACGCAGTTGCCGGCATGTACTACAGCTCTGTTGCCGGCCCGGCCAATGTCTACCCGGCCACCGAGCAGTTCATTGCCGACTACGAAGCCCGCTTTGGCGAGCAGACGCAGCCCTTTGCAGCCCAGGCCTATGACTCCATGGGCATCTGCCTGCAGAGTATCGAGAAAGCCATGACAGACAACGGTGGCCAGTTGCCCACCCGCGAGCAGGTCGCTGCAGCTGTACGCGCCACCGCCGACTACCCAGGCATCACCGGCAACGTCACTTTCAACGACAAGGGTGACAAGACCACTGCCACCTATTTCGTGCTCCAGGTCGCCTCAGCTGACCCGGCGCAGTGGAATACAAACCAGGTCATCAAGAGTCTCGACATTGCGGCTCCCTGACCCTGAAAGGCTGAAGCAGTGACAGACGGTGCAGAAGGTACCCGGATGGGGTTCTTTCTGCACCGTCTCTTTTATCCGCCGCACTTCAGAGGAACGTAATCAGACTCTGAGAAAAGTGAAGGAGCCTCTATGCGTGTGCGTAGACCGAATCCTTTAATGGAAATTCTGCGGCCGTTAGGGCAACTGCTGCTCTTTATCCTGGGCAGCAGCGTAGTCATTTCCGGTATCACCATCTTGATTGCTGTACTCATTCGTGGGACGCGCACCGACATGGATTTGCTGCAAATCACGTTGGTACTGCTACCCCAGGTGCTGATTGACGGCATTGTGCTTGGCTTTATGTATGCCACGATTGCCCTTGGCTATACGATGGTCTACGGTGTGCTCGAATTCATCAACTTCGCCCACGGCGATTTCTTCATGTTTGGTGCTTTTGCAGGCGTCGAGCTGTTGGTTTGGATGCAGGGACAGGGTTGGCTCCCTGCCGAGCAGAACCTCATCGCCTATGTTTTCCTGGCGATGGCCATCATTGCTGGGATGATTATCGCTGGAACGATCTCCGTCTCCACGGAGCGTATTGCTTATCGTCCTTTGCGCGGTGCCCCCCGGCTGGTCCCCCTCATTTCAGCCATCGGCGTGTCGTTCCTGTTGCAAGATGTCATGCGCTTCTACCAAAGCGCAGTCAACGGCGCATTCTACCGCACCTTCCCGACCTTCGGCGGTTTTTCTGAACGCATCACGCTTTTCACTCTCCCGCTCGACGATCGCGAGATTACGATCGCCATCCAGATTACCTCGATTGTCATTATCGTTGCCGGTATCTTGATGCTCGTCGGCTTGAACTACCTGGTGAACGCAACTCGGCTGGGCAAGGCAATTCGATCGGTCGCCCAGGATCGAAACACCTCCTACCTCATGGGCGTCGACGTCAACCGCATCATCGCCCTGACTTTTTTGATTGGCGGGGCGTTGGGTGGCGCCGCTGGCGTGCTGTGGGCGTTCCGCTTCACGCGTGCCGATCCCTATATGGGCTTCCTGCCTGGTCTGAAAGCCTTTACAGCTGCAGTGTTAGGCGGCATCGGCAGCATTGTAGGCGCAATGTTAGGTGGCATGGTGCTCGGTCTGCTGGAATCATTCGCCGCCGCCTATCTGACGATCTTCACGCGCGGTGCATTTGGCGCAGAATACAAGGACATTTTCGCCTTTGCGATTCTGATTCTCATCCTCATCTTCCGCCCATCCGGTCTGTTGGGCGGCAAGACCACACAGAAGGCCTAAGGGGGAGATCATGAGCGCACAATCCTCTGCCCAGTTATCTCCGATTCAACGCCTGCTCAAAGGCCCGTTGGGGCTGATCGTCGTGCTGGCAATCACAGTCGGTGCGTCGTTTCTGTTTGTCCAGTCTCCACGATCCCTGATCGTGCGCATGCTGTTGCTGGGTTCGCTGCTGTTAATTTACTATATGCCGCAGAAGGGCTGGATCAAGCTGCTCTTTGGCGGGGTCATGTTGCTGATCGTCCTGCCTTATCTGGGATTGTTCAACCCGTTTCTCATGGAGTTGGGCTTCCAGATCGCAGCTTTTGCGACCCTGGCACTTGGCCTCAACATTGTCGTCGGTTTTGCCGGCCTGCTCGACCTGGGATACGTGGCCTTTTTTGCGGTTGGCGCTTACCTCTGGGCCTTTTTTGGTTCGCAGCAAATCTGGCACATCGACGAGCCGCCGGGCACCTTCACGATCTATCCTACCTTTCCGTTCCCTGCCTGGTGGTTTTGGCCATTTCTGATTGCCGGCATCATTGCGGCAGCAGGTGCAGGTATGCTGCTCGGTTTCCCAGTGCTGCGCCTGCGCGGTGATTATCTGGCCATCGTGACCCTGGGCTTTGGCGAAGTGATCCGCGTGCTGGCCAATAATCTGGACAAACCGATCAACCTGACCAACGGACCGCAAGGCATCACGCCCGTCCAGCGACCGCCATTGCCCGCCTACTTTACGAGCCAGGAGTTCTTCAACCAACTCTCGGCGATCGCGGGAAGACCCATCAGTCTCAACGACATCTATGGGTTCTTCTTCTACTTTGTGGCCATTATGGTGCTCATCCTGGCCATCTTCCTGGCACGGCGCCTCGACAACTCCAAGCTAGGCCGTTCGTGGACCGCCATCCGCGAGGATGACGTCGCTGCCGTCGCCATGGGCGTTCCCCTGCGCCGCACCAAGCTGACGGCCTTTGCTATCGGTGCAGCCTTCTCAGGCGCAATGGGCGTCATCTACGCTGCCAACCGCACCTTCGTCAGCCCGGAAACCTTCTCACTGACCGCCTCGATCAGCATCCTAGTGATGGTGATTCTTGGTGGCCTGGGCAGTATTCCGGGTGTCGTACTGGGTGCAGCCATCGTGACACTGCTCAACATCGACTTCCTGCAAACGCTCTCGCTCCAGCTCAGCAGTCTACGCCAGGGGAGCGGTCTGATCCCACTGACGAACATTCCCTGGTCGTCACTGCCGACGCAGCTCGATCCGGCGCGCTATCAACGCCTTTTCTTCGGCCTATTGCTCGTGGTGATGATGATCTTCCGTCCCGAGGGCATCATCCCGTCGCAGCGCCAACGACTCGAGTTGCATGAGGAACCGGCCGAAGAAATGGCAGATGCTGTCATCGAAGGAGAGATCGAGCCGGACCACAAGCTAAAAGATTAGCGTGATTTCCGCAGGCAATGCCTGATCAGTCGCCGGGCAGAGGCGACGCGATTGGGCGGACAGATCTTCAAGGAGTAATGCAATGGCATCCTTGCTCGCACTTCAAGGTGTCACCAAACGATTTGGTGGCCTGATTGCCGTGAACAGCGTCAATCTGGTTGTCGATAAAGGCACCATCACCAGCGTCATCGGCCCCAACGGTGCCGGCAAGACGACGATTTTCAATACGATCACCGGCATCTACAAGCCGGACGAAGGAGATGTGCACTTCAATGGGCAGTCGATCGCTGGCAGGCGACCGGATCAGATCACAGGACTGGGCATGTGCCGCACTTTTCAGAACATCCGACTCTTCCACAACATGACTGTGTTGGAAAACGTTATGGTTGGTGCGCACACACAGACAAAGAGCAGCGTGATCGGCGCTGTGCTGCGCACGCGCGCCTTCAAAAATGCTGAAGAAGAAACTCGCCAGGAATCGAACCGCCTTCTGCGCTTCGTTGGCCTGCCGGCCGGCCTGGGCGACCAGATCGCCAAGAACCTGCCCTATGGCCAGCAGCGACGCATCGAGATTGCACGCGCGCTAGCCTCGAAGCCCAAGCTCATCCTGCTCGACGAACCAACGGCCGGTATGAATCCACAGGAAACAGAATCGGCCATCCGCCTCTTCCGCAAACTGCGCGACGACCTGGGCATCACCGTCGTGTTGATCGAGCATGATATGAAGGTCGTGATGGGCATCTCTGAGTTCATCACTGTCATCGACTACGGCCAGAAGATTGCGGAAGGCACACCAGACGAGGTGCGCAAGAACCAACGTGTCATCGAAGCCTATCTGGGTCGCAGTGTGGCAGCCGACATTGTGGCCCACGAAGGAGTCAACTGATCATGGGCGCACCTGTTCTCGAACTGAACAACGTCAACACCTACTACGGTAAGATTCATGCGCTCAAGAGCATCTCACTGACCGTCGAGCGCGGCGAAATCGTGACCCTGATCGGCAGCAACGGCGCCGGCAAGACAACCACCTTGCGCACCATTTCCGGCCTGTTGCGCCCCAAGCAGGGAGATATCAAACTCAACGGTTCGTCCATTCTCAGCGTGTCGCCGCACAAGATTGTCGAGATGGGTATCGGCCACGTCCCAGAAGGCCGCGGAGTCTTCCCTGCACTCACTGTGCTGGAAAACCTGGAGATGGGCGCCTTCCTCTTGCGCAATAACGCCGAATTTGAGCGCCGTATCGATCTGGTATTCAGCCTCTTCCCACGCCTGAAGGAACGCATGACGCAGCGCGGTGGCACGCTCTCCGGCGGCGAGCAACAGATGCTGGCCATCGGTCGTGCACTCATGCAGCAGCCGGGCATCCTGCTGTTGGACGAGCCTTCTATGGGTTTGGCGCCCTTGCTCGTCGAAGAAATCTTCAACATCATCCGCAACCTGAACAGCGAGCATGGCACGACGATTCTCCTCGTCGAGCAGAATGCGCAGGCAGCACTGCAAGTTGCCAACCGTGCCTATGTGCTCGAAACCGGGCGGATCACCATGAGCGGTGCAGCGCAGGAGCTGCTGCACGATCCAAAGGTGATCGAGGCCTATCTAGGGTTCTAGCGCAATGAAGATGGGGAGGTGGGAGATTGACCGTCTCATCAGTCCCCATCTCCACTTTCCACTTTCCAGTCACGATGTCTCTGCCATCCACAGCCCAGGTCGTCATTGTCGGTGGCGGCGTCATGGGAGCCAGCACAGCCTATCACCTGGCCCGGCGCGGCTGCACCGATGTTCTCCTGCTCGAGAAACAAGAATTCTTCGGCATGGGTGCCACCGGAAGATGCGCCGGCGGTATCCGCTACCAGTTCTCCACTGAGATCAATATCCGCCTGTCCCAGCTGAGCCTGCCCATGCTCGATCGCTTTGAGGAAGAGCCGGGACAGGCGATCGGCCTGCGACGTGATGGGTATCTCTTTTTGCTGACAAACGACCGCGACGTCACCAGCTTTCAGCGCCATATGGCGCTGCAGCACAGCCTGGGGGTGCCGACCGAGTGGCTGGACGGCGACGAGGTACGCCGCCGTGTAGCGCTGCTTGCGGCAGATGACGTGATTGCCGGCACCTTCTGTGCCCGTGACGGACTGGCCGACCCCAACAGCGTGGTCATGGGCTACGTGACTGCCGCACGCCGTCTCGGTGTGCGGGCGTTGACCGGTATAGCCGTGACCGGCATCGAGCACACTGGCGACCGTATCACTGGTGTAGCCACGAACTGCGGCACAATTACCTGTGAAACCGTCATCAATGCAGCCGGTCCATGGTCAGCCCAAGTGAGCGCCCTGGCTGGCGTCCCGCTGCCCGTTACGCCGATCCGCCGCCAGATGTTGACCACAACAGCCCTGCCTCAGGTGCCGCCTGATTTCCCCTTTGTCATCGACTTTGCCCAGAGCCTCTACTTTCACCGCGAAGGCGACGGCCTGTTGACAGGTCAGTCCAATCCAAACGAACAACCGGGCTACGATGAGCGCGTCGATGCTGAGTGGGAGATTGCGCACATGGAGGCGGCCATTCGCCGGCTGCCGCTCTTGGCGGATGCCCGCCGCGCTGCGCACTGGGCAGGGTTGTACGAAGTGACGCCCGATGCGCATCCCATTATCAGCGGCGTGCCGGGGTTCGAAGGCTATTTTCTCGTTACCGGCTTCTCCGGCCACGGCTTTATGCACGGGCCTGCTGCCGGTCTCCTGCTCAGCGAGATCCTCCTCGACGGCCACGCCCATACCCTTGACATCTGTCAGCTCGACTACGCCCGCTTTGCCGAGGGCAGGCTGATCTGCGAATATAACGTGATTTAGCGCAAAGCCCAATTCAGTCCCCGCCCAGCAGCTTCGGCTCGCCAAACGCGCGCCAGCGATACGCGCCTGCAGCCCACTGGATGTACCCTGCCCGCACAAAATTCATATTTGACAGCAAACCGAGCATCTGCTAATATTTTAACATTGTTCGGAATTTAATTGTTGTTCGCAAACCACTGTGATCGCCATCTCGATAGTGCGGCGATGGGTCTGTCATCCAGTAGGCGCTAAGCAGTCAGAGCCATTACGAAGGAGTCGAACTGGACCACATGCTTTCGAGGCAGAAAATAACAACATGGAAACGATCTTCTCGCTCAGCAATCTGCTCGTCATGCCCTTCTGGCTGGCCATCATTTTCCTGCCGCGCTGGCGGTGGACAG
>CAIRNL010000309.1 GCA_903879975.1 uncultured Chloroflexota bacterium
TATTTCCGGAAGAAAATGCCACGTCCACAACGGGGCCGATAACGCTTTGTATCGTGCCAATCATCTGCTCAGGCACAGAGGACCTCCTTGAATAGGGTTCTCATTCACTCTCAAAATCTGCGAGTCGCCATTGACCGTCACGCGATCGGCGATGCATTGCTCTCTAAACTGACTGTCAGCCATTCACCGCGGCCACTTGCCTGCATGCCCTTGTTGTTTTCCAGCGCCGCTGTACCGCCCACGATGTCGATCAGTTCGCTTGTGATCGAACCCTGGCGCGCCTTATTATAGGTCAACGTCAGATCGTCGATCAGCTCGCCAGCGGCATCGGTCGCATTGCGCATGGCGACCATGCGGGCCGAGTGTTCGCTGGCCAACGATTCATAGATCGCCTGCAGAACCTGTACCTCGGTGAACCCGTAGAGTACGCGGTTCAGCACTGCTTCTGGTGACGGTTCAAAAATATACTCTGGCGCCATAGCAGCAGTGGGTTCAACCGGCACTACCGGCAACAGCCTATGAACAGCCGGTTCCTGGCGGATCGTATTGACGAAGTCGGTGTAGACCATATACACCTCATCCGTGTACCCCGACAGGAAATCATCGATCAACACACGCACGATGGGGGCAACATCATAGCTGGTTGGATTATCGGAGATACCGACGAACTCGGCGCGCACGACCGGATCGTAGCGAAGCAACCATTCACGGCCCTTCTTACCCACTGCCACCACAGAGACGTCTGCACCTTCCTTGCGCTTTTCACGCATCAACTGCGCGCAGCGCCGGATAATGTTGGCATTGAAGCCACCTGCCAACCCACGGTCGGCAGTGACCAGCATGATCCCCACACGCTTGACGGGCCGCGGATGAATGAGCGGGTTCAGCTCATTTTCCGTGCTTGACAGGCGGGCAATGTAGCCTAAGACCTCGCGCGCCTGGTGCGAGTAGGGGCGCGTCGCCAACACTTGCTGTTGTGCTTTGCGCATTTTGGCGGCTGACACAGCCTCCATGGCCTTGGTGACCTGCGCAATATTTTTGACCGACTTAATACGGCGTCGGATTTCGCGAGTTAAGTTCGCCAAGGTATTTCTTCCCTCCGATTGATTGAGGGGCGAAAGGAGAGTGTGGATGGTTGAGAGATTGGAAACTCTCTGAGCCGGTACAGGCAGCGTTCAGCAGAGCGAACACCTATCCAACGCGCTGACTCTTTATGCCCCAATCTCCCCATTCCTCATTCTCTCGATCACTTTTCCTACTGCGGCGGCTGCCACGACTTGTTAAAATCGTCGATCGCCACACTCATCGAGTCGATGATCTCCGGCTGCAGATCCCTGGTGCGCAGGATTGCCTGCCCGATCTCCGGGCTGTTGGCATCCATGTACGCATGCATGGCAGATTCCCACTGCTTGACGTACTGGACAGGCACCCGATCTAATTTGCCGGCACCGGCAGCCCACAAGCTCATGACCTGCTTGTCGAGCGACATCGGCACATACTGTGACTGCTTGAGCAGTTCAGTCAGGCGACGACCCCGGTCGAGTTGGCGCTGTGTGGCCGGATCCAGGTCAGAACCGAACTGGGCGAAAGCGGCCAACTCACGGAACTGGCTCAGCTCCAGCTTGAGGCGGCCGGCAACCTTCTTCATCGCCCTGGTCTGGGCAGCGCCGCCCACGCGGCTGACAGAGATACCGACGTTCAATGCCGGGCGAATACCCGCGTAGAACAGGTCGGATTCCAAGAAGATCTGGCCGTCGGTAATCGAAATGACGTTGGTCGGAATGTATGCTGACACATCGCCGGCCTGCGTCTCGATCACGGGCAAGGCAGTCAAACTACCGCCACCATTCTCGACAGAAAGGCGCGCCGCACGCTCGAGCAGGCGGCTGTGCAGGTAAAAAACGTCACCGGGGTACGCTTCACGGCCCGGCGGGCGGCGCAGCAGCAACGATACCTGCCGATAAGCCTGGGCGTGCTTGGAAAGGTCGTCGTAGACGATGAGCGCATCCTTGCCCTGCTCCATGAACTCTTCACCCATGGCACAGCCGGCAAAGGGCGCCAGATACTGCAGCGCAGCGGGATCAGATGCGGCAGCACTGACGACGATAGTATAGTCCATCGCTCCGTATTTTTCCAGGGTTCCAACGACCTGGGCCACAGATGACTGCTTCTGGCCGATCGCGACGTAGATGCAGATCAGGTCCTTGCCCTTCTGGTTGATGATGGTGTCCAGGGCAATGGCGGTCTTGCCAGTCTGGCGGTCGCCGATGATCAGCTCACGCTGGCCGCGACCGATAGGGATCAGGGCGTCGATGGCCGTAATACCCGAAGCCACCGGTGTATCCACCGGCTGACGCATGATCACGCCGGGCGCAATGCGCTCGACTGGGCGGAACTTACTCGAGTCGATGGGTCCCTTCCCGTCGATGGGCTGGCCGACCGCGTTGACAACACGGCCGATCATGGCGTCGCCAACCGGCACCGAAGCAATACGCTCGGTACGGCGCACCAGGTCACCTTCCTCGATATGCTGGTATTCACCCATGATGATGATACCAATATTCTCGGCAGTTAGGTTCAGGGCAATGCCAAGTGTTCCAGTTTTGGGGAATTCGACCAATTCGCCGGCCATGACATTGGTCAGGCCGGAGGCCAGAGCGATCCCATCGCCGACCTCGTAGACCTCCCCGACATCGATCTGGCTGGCAGTCGGTGTATAGTTGAGAATTTGCTGTTTCAGCAGCGCTGTGATGTCGTCAGTACGCACAGCCATTGGATGATTTGCCTCCTGTTACGTGATGCGTGAGACCTCGTACGTGATGCGTGATGCGTGGGTTACGTTCATCGGCGCCGCGGCAAGGCCCCGAACCACGAATCACGATTCACGTGTCACGTAGCGCCGCTACCGCACGACCGATGCAATCGATTCACGCAGCGCGGCCAGCCGCGTGGCGACCGAGTTGTCGATCAACCGGTCACCGACACGCACGCGCAGGCCGCCCATGAGCGACGAATCTACACTGAAGCTAAAAGTCAGCCCTGCACCATACTCGTCGGTCAGCCGTTTGCGCAACTGATCCTGTTCGATTGCAGACAGCTCAATTGCACTGATGATTTCTGCCTTTTGCGCTTCCGTCTTACCGGCAGCAACCTGTGCGACACGGGCGCCTACATCGACGACCAGGTGCTGGTCACCGGCGTCGATCATGACCTTGAGCAGATTCACGACTTCGGTTGGGAACTCTTTGGGCAGCGCCTGTTCGAGAGCGGCCGCCTTCTCGGCGCTGCTCTTGCTGTTGTCCCCCAGGATTGCAGCGAGTTTCTTTTCGTGCACGGCTTTCGCCGCTTGCTCAAAGGCTTGCTGCCAGCGCTCCAGTTGGGCCAGCCAAAGCGCCTCTGCGTAACGGTTTACCCGCTCCTGCTTGGTGCTCATTTACCCTTGCTCCCGGACTCAGCCAAAAAGTCCGCCACAAAACGCTGCTGTTCGGCTTTATTGGCCAGCTCGCGCCCGAGCAACTTCTCGGTTGCCATCATAGCCAGATCGGCGATCTGCTTGTTGGCGTCGGCCAGAGCCAATTCGGCCTGCTTTGCAGCGTCGACCTGCGCCTTCATGCGAATCTCCGTCGCCTCTAGATCCGCACGGGAGCGAACATCCTGAGCAATCTTTTCGGCATCACGGGTAGCCTGAACGCGGATTTCCTGCGCCTCGCGGCGCGCTTGCTCCAGCACCTTGGCCTTTTCCTGCTCAGCCTCACGCGCCGCTGCGCTCACGCGCTCAGCATCTTTCATGCTCTGTGCAATGCGTTCCTTGCGAGCATTGAGCATGTTCAGCACAGGTTTGTACAGGAACATGCGCAGCAGCACAATCAGCATCAGAAAGTTGACGACCTGTGCAAGCAGCAGTGGCCATTCAATTCCAAGTGCGTCCACGAATTTGCCTCCTTCTTCAACCTGCGATCACATCGGTTGTGGCAACCACCCGCCCATCAGATTTGCCTGTGCGCACAAGCTTAGCTACGCGCAATGGGCAAATGCCAAGGGTGCCAGTGTCTACCGAGGCTCTGCAATCGCTGTGCCTTGATTTAGACGAATTTGAGCAGCAGCGCGATAACCAGAGCGAAAATACCGATGGATTCGGCGAAGGCAATAGCCAGAATCATATTCGTCTGGATCGTGCCGGCCGCTTCCGGGTTACGCCCCATGGCCTCCATGGCCTTGGAACCGATCAGGCCGATGCCAATGCCAGGGCCGATAGCGCCCAAACCCATGGCAAGTGCAGCACCCAGTTGTTTCATCGCATCGACATCCATTTTCAATCTCCTTTTGTGAATGAGATGGCTACCGAGTTCAAATCATCCGATAGTTTAATGATGTTCGTCGTGGCCGCCGTGGCTGATGGTGGACATTTGGAAGAAGACCAGAGCCAGCATCATGAAGACCAGAGCTTGTACAAAGCCGACGAACACTTCCAACGCATAGAAGGGCACCGGTAGAAGAAAGGCGACCAGGAAAGCCATGGTTGCCAACACAATTTCGCCGGCGAAGATATTGCCAAATAGACGAAAACCAAAGGCGATGATACGGGCAAACTCCGAGATCAGCTCGAGGATGCCGACAAAGCCATTGATTCCTTTCATGAAGCCATTTGGCCCACTGAAGTTCCAGAATTTGCGGAAGTAACTGCCACCCAGGTGGCGAACACCCCAAATCTGCACCATGACCATGGTCGCAATCGCCAACGCAAAGGTGACGTTGAGGTCAGCACTTGGCGCACGGAAGAGCGGGATGAACTTGCCATGCTCACTGACCGCTCCAGCTGGCGCAGCCTGTTCACGCTGCGGCGACGCCAGAATAATGCTCCCACCCGCCATGGCAAGTTGCCCATCGATGCGGTAGCCGTGTCCTTCGCCTTCCGTAGCTGGAGTTTCTTCGTTGTGAGGCTCCTCTTTACCGTGCGATTCTACCGGGTGGAAGAAGCCAATGCTGCCTACGCCCGGGATCAGACCGCTCCAATTGCTGATAATGACAAAGAGGAAGATCGTCGCAACCCAAGGGAAAAACTTCGCTGCATTCTTGCCGGAGACACTCTCCGCCAAGCCATACAGCGCCTCGACCAACGCCTCCATCACATTCTGCAGGCCACTTGGCACTTCTTTTAGACTGAAACGCGTGATTAGTGCCAGCAGAAGAAGGATCACGTCCACAACCAACGTGGTGATCACCGAGTTGGTCAACCACGACGGCCCCGTAGAGAAAATCGCCTCGCCGGAGAGGGCAACATGGGGCGGGGGCACCGGCCAGACGAATTTCATAGCGATGCTGATAGCCAGCAGCACGACCACGAGAACGGTCCATATTTTGCTTGTGGTCGTTCCCCAGAAGAGGTTGACAATCTTTTTACCCATGGTGCGAAGCGCTCCTTCGGTAACAAAGTAAGCCGACAACCGGCTATTGCGGATTTTAAGCACGGGCGCCGGCAGAACCAGCACCATTTGGATTCTCTACTGTGTCATTTTCCAGTTCTGGCACTTCTGGTGCAAGCACTGTCAGTACCCGATCCATCTCCGACAAGATCGCCCGGCTGACAAAAATCGTTGCTACCGGGATACATATCAAACTCGTTATCAGCGTCAGGATCGGTAACGTTGCTATCAATAGGTCGAACAAAATCGCCAACAGCACCGGGACGATCAGTGTCGCCAAGAGCCATTTCACCAACCGGCGCCAGTCAATACGAACCTGCGGCGGCGATAGTGGCGTAGCATGCGTGTGTTGTTGGTCCATTCTCGCTGTCGGCGCCCTATCCAGGCTGCGAACGTAGCTGTGACTGGTGCCGGCCGGTGTCCAGTCGCTGGCAAGGCCAGTAGACTTTTTTTCTATCCGCAACCGGGCATTGTTCAGTTTCTGCCCATAGATAACTAGATTATAGCAATCGCCGTTTCATTCGCGCAAATTTTCACATGCTTTTCAGGCAGAAACCCCCTGTCTGTCGCACAAAAATCCAGGATTCGTCCGGCTGCACAGCATCCAACAGATCGGACGCCGGTTTTCGGACAGCGTGGCTCCTTAGACGGCATCCTCTAACCGTGGCAGGCCATCCAGCCAGAGCAACACGATCAACACTGCCTCAGCCGCCTTATCGGCGTAGGCAACCAGCGTTTCCGGACTGATGACAACAGGGCCGGCGATCGGCGAACCGGTGCCGATAAAAATCCAGGCAATCACCGTGATCGCGGTATAGGCA
>CAIRNL010000310.1 GCA_903879975.1 uncultured Chloroflexota bacterium
CATCACCGGTTCGACCAGCGGCGCCCCGCAGTGCGCGCAGAACTTGTGCTGGGGTGCGGTGCGGCTACCGCATTCGGTGCAGAAGCGTGGCGCCTCTTCACCGGCGCCGTTGGCGACAACCGTCTGTGCAGGTGGGGCAGGCGTCATACGGCGGCGGCTAGCAATCTCGGCCTCCATGCCGGCGTCCTGGATCGAAGCCTGGGTACTTCCTTCCGGTTTGAGCATGCGCCGCTTCTGGATTTCGCCTTCCAGGGTGGCATCGAGGCCGGCACTTTCCGGTGCGACCTGTTCGATCTGCTGCAAGATCGCCATTGCCTGGCGGCGCAGTCGCTCATCGAAGCGCCGGTAGTCCTCATCGTCAAGCTTACCGACGCGGTAATCGAACTCAAGTTCCTTGATCTGAGCAAGCACCTGCTCTTTGCGCAGGAGCAGTTCCGTGAGCCGATCATCTTCCACCAGCACAGCCGTTGGTCCCTTCTTGAGCAACGGCCACATGACGGCCACGATCGCAACGCCGGAGATCAGCAGCGCGATGACAATTCCTATCCACAACATGAAGGTATCCTTTAGTCGCCGGGCGCGTAGATCAACGAACGCGCGATCTCTGAACGGCGCCGTGGTGCGTTTGGCCACGCTGCAATCAGCGTGCCAATCGCCAATACGACGCCACCCACCCACATCCACATGGTCAGCGGGTTGACATAGATTGTAAAGGTTGCGCTGCTGCCGCTATTGTCCCATCCATTCAGCACGACATAGACATCCTCGAGTGGCGTCATGCGTAGACCAACCTCGCTGGTGGGCATATCGGGCGTTTTGTCATAGATATTGCGCTTTGGCAGCACTGCACCCAGCGCCTGGCCGCTCTCTTCATCGTAGACGAGCAGCCGGGCGCGGAACTCCATGAGATTGGCCTGTCGATCCGTCTCAATCCCTGCATATTCGAGCTCATAGCCGCCCAGCGTGACGCTCTCCCCGCGGGCAAGCGTCACGCTGACCGATTGCTGATAGAACTCGTTGCCGATAATAGCGACACCGATCATCACAATGCCGATGTGCACGATATAGCCACCGTAGCGCCGGCCATTGCGGCTCCACAGCCGTACAATGGCGACAAAGATATTTTCACCATTCGTCACCCGTCGTGCCATGGCGCCGCGGACATATTCTTGGACGATCGTGGCAATCACAAAGGCGCAGATTGCAAGGCCGATGATCGGATAGAGGCTGCGTGCAAAGACAAACACCAGCGCAGCGGTAATACCCGCAACAATCGTTGGGATGGTGAACTGCCTGCGGAAGGCTGCCAGGCTCGTATGGCGCCAGCCCAACAGTGGGGCAACGCCCATCAGGAGCAACAGCATCAAGAAGAGCGGGCCGTTGACTTTGTTGAAGAAGGGTGCGGCCACACTGATACGCTGCCCGGTCAGCATCTCGCTGAACATGGGGAAGAATGTGCCCCACAGCGTCGCAAAAGCAATACCTGTGAAGAGCCAGTTATTGGCGAGGAAAGCGGCCTCACGGCTCGAATAAGAGTCGATCGGGTGCTCGCCACGCAAGAGAGGCAATCTGTCGAACAGGAGCCACAGGAATCCAAACACGATCATGATCAGGAAGCCCAGGAAGTAGGGGCCGACATCGCTGCGGGCAAAACTGTGCACGCTCTCGAGCACGCCACTGCGCGTCGTGAAGGTGCCCAGAATCACCAGAAAGTAAGTCAACCAAATCAGAACAACGTTCCAGACCTTGAGGATGCCGCGTTGTTCCTGGATGACGATGCTGTGCAGGAAAGCAGTGCCTGTGAGCCACGGCAGGAAGCTGGCATTCTCCACTGGGTCCCATGCCCAGTAGCCACCCCAGCCCAATTCCATGTAGGCCCACTGGCTGCCCATGATAATGCCCAGCGACAGGAAAATCCAAGGGATCAGCGTCCAGCGACGCACAGTACGCACCCACTCGTTGCCGAGACGCTTGCTCAGAAGAGCGCCGACCGCAAATGCAAAGGGAACGGCCATGCCCACATAGCCCAGGTAGAGCATAACAGGGTGGAGAATCATCCAGTAATTCTGCAAGAGCGGGTTGAGTCCCTGGCCGTCGGGCGGTACAAAGCCGACTCGCTTGAAGGGGTCTGCGGCAAAAACCAACAGCACCAGAAAGAAGAGCGACGTCGTCAACAGCACGGCGTTGACATAGGGCATCAACACCTGATGTTTGTAGCGATTGGCCAACGCAACCACTGCGCTGTAGACGGAGAGGATGAGACACCAGAAGAGCAGGCTACCCGCCTGGCCGCCCCAAAGCGCGGAGAACTTGTAGAAGGCAGGGAGCGCTCGTTCAGAGTGGTTCCAAACATAGCTCAACTGAAAAGCATCGGTGAGCAGACCGTACCATAGAATGCCGGTCGAGATTGCCACCAACACAG
>CAIRNL010000311.1 GCA_903879975.1 uncultured Chloroflexota bacterium
AGCATGCCGGTCAGGTTCATGATGCGCTCCTCAGCCGTTGAAACGATTCATGGCCACTTCAATGCCGTCGAAGAGCCAGCACTCGACGGCATCGGCGGCCCGCTCGCGCAGCGGTCCACATACGGACTCCTCTTCGGCGGTAAAATTTTGCAGCACGTAGTCAGCCGGGGCCATATGGCCCGGCGGGCGGCCGATACCGATCTTGACCCGCGCGAATTCCTGGGTACCCAGCCGGTCGATAATCGAACGAATGCCATTCTGTCCGCCCGATGAGCCTTCTCTGCGCAGGCGGAGTTTCCCCGAGGCCAGGTCCAGATCGTCATATACCACAATCATCTCTTCGGGCGCCACGCGGTAATAGCGCGCCAGCGGTGCCACGGCTTCCCCGCTCGCATTCATATAGGTCAACGGCTTGACCAGCAGAACCTTCTGGCGCAGGCCTGTTTTGACGATGAACCCGCTGCCGATCATTGCCTTCTGCTGGAGGCGGTCCAGAGCGATGCCATGGCGGGCTGCCAATCGTTCTACCACTTGGAAACCAACGTTATGCCGATTGCGGCTATATTGTGGGCCAGGGTTACCCAGCCCGACGATCATTCTGAGTTCTGACATGGCATTCAACGGCCGAAACATGCGCGGAGCGCGCGACAATTTGGAAGCATTTACATGCCACCCTCTGTCCGTGCCCAGTTCGATTCAACGTAGGCTATTAAACCATCAAGCCAGGGGGAGCAGCAAGTCGGCGGCGTGAAAGGTGCTGCCGTCCAGTTACTCAACTATACCGTCGCCACACCCAGACGAAGAGGCGCTTCCCCACGATGATTGCGGCAAAGCCAAGGAAGAGCGCAGCGCTGACACGCACGCCGTTCCAGAATTGTGTGCGCAGGCGTTGAAAGGAGAGCGCCTCCCCCAGTTCGCGCGTGAGCCCACCGCCGTCCTGTTCGTCGGCTGATATGTCAGAGACCGCAAGGCTTGTAGGCGTGGGCGTAGGTAAGAGGCCCTGCAATTCAGACGGTTGGGCCGGTTGTTCCACGGCAGCGATCTGTGTCGGTGGCGGCTCGTCTCCTTCGACTTGCGGCTGAGTCACCTGGCCAAGAACTGGTGTTGGCTGCGGCGCAGGGGTGAAAGTAGGTGTCGGGGTCGGCGTTTCAGTCGGCAGAGAGGAGGTCGGCGTTGGCGCCGGCCCTTGATTCACCGTGAGGTTCGGCACAAAGTACTCGGCATAGTTGCCGTCCGCCTTGACGACGCGCAGGCGCAGTGTATACGTGCCGGCCGGCAGACTCGCCGCCTGCCACGAGCCAAGCTGGCCGCCCACTACCGGGGAAGTGTTGCCAGCAAAGTAGATGAAGGCATCGTCGCCGCTAGGATCCTGCTTGAAATAGAGTTCATATTTCTGGAACGGCTCAATCGTGGCCGTGCCGATAATCGGCACATCGCCGGAGACGATTGAGCCGGGTGCGGGCGAGGTGATGCCGGATTCTGCCTGAGCATAGGCAGGCAGTGGCATGCCGCCTAGTGGCAGAAACGCCAGAGCGATCAGAAAGAACAGCCGGGCAACGCGCACGAGCACCTGCAAAAGTCGAAAAAAATTCATGACAGTCCTACGGAAAATCTCATCCACCCATTGGCCACGGTCTTGGACATTCTACGGAGCGCGCAGGTAGTGGATGATGGCAAGAATATCGTCGTCGCTGAGATCAGGGCGTCCCCCGCTAGGGGGCATGACCAAGCCGCTTGTATTGGCTGGGTCGTTCAGTTCGCGGCCGGCACGAATCATCGCCAGCACTTGCTCGTCAGAATTATCGGCAAAGAAATCTGAATTACGCAGTTGGTTCCCCAGATTGACCACGCCCAGGCCATCCAAGCCATGGCAGGCTGCGCAGGACTGGAGATAGAGCTGCTCGCCATGCACCATCACATTCGTGCTGTCGGCACCGGCCTGCATTGTGCCTGCGGCCGGTGTCAGCGAGAGTATCGGGAACAAGTTGGCCGGCGCAGGCACAACTTGCGTATTCTGTGTACCGCTCACGAAGAGGCCTGCAAAGACCGCCAGTACGATCACGACCAGGCCGCTGACCGGCAGCCACGGCATGCGCAGCGGGTCGCCCTCTTCATCTTGCGCAGCCGGCTCCCGATTCACCAGTGCGATCACCGACATGATACTGATCACCAGAAATGCTGTCAGTGCCAGGAAGGGAATCGTGACAAAGCCGAACCAGTTGATCCACTGCGTGGTGCATGAGACACCCTGCTGGCAGGCGGCAGACCCAGCAAACAGATCGGTCTTTTCCAGCAAATAGTGATAGGTGGACACACCCAGGCCGATCAACGAGAACGGCAGAACGTAATGAGGCAGGTTCCCATCTCGACGCAGGAGGCCAATCGATATCAGCAGTGTCAGCGGATACATGAGGATGCGCTGATACCAGCAGAGGACGCACGGTACATAGCCGCGCACCTCACTGAAATAGAGGCTACCGCACATAGCCACCCAGGCGGCAACAAGGGCGACGTACAGGCTGTTACGATTTAGCCAGTTCGCAATACGATCCATGTCGAGTTGCCCTGCTATTGCCCCTTGGCGGCCAGCGCAGCGTCAATTTGTGCACGGACATTCCCCAAGCTAGAGTCCTCCAGCAGCTGACCATCGACAATGACTGACGGCGTGAAACGCAGGCTCAGCTGATTGGCCATGGCCAGCGAATCACTGATAGTCTGCTGATGTTGCTGGCCACTCATGCAAGTATTGAAGGTCTGTTGATCCAGGCCAACGGCAGTTGCAAAACTCATCAGCTTTTCAGGTGTTGCCCCGCCCTGCTGTTCGACCGAGATCACCTGGAAAGCCTTGTCATGATAAGGCCAGAAAAGATTCTGGTCGGCTGCGCACTCCGCTGCGATAGCAGCCATGAACGAGCCTGGTGCATGCTGTTGCAGCGGGAAATGATGGAATTCAAGGCGCACTTTACCGGATTTCACATATTCGTCGACAATCTGCGGCTTGACCGTGCGGCTGAACTGCTGACAAGACGGGCAGAGGAAATCTTCCCACAGTTGCACGGTGACGGGAGCGTCGGGGCTACCCAGGCTGTTGCGGTCAATCCATTCGGCCGGCACATCGGGCTGGGCCACGGGCGCTGAGGATGCCTGGCGCTCATTGAAAATGATCACTGCTACGACGATGGCGACGATGGCTACACTGACGCCAATGAGCCAGAGGCCAATCTTCGAACTTCCGCTGTTGCTTTTGCTCTTCTTGCGAGCCGGAATGGTCATATCGATCCCTCAATCTCTGTCGAATTTGTGTCCCCTCAGCCGGGGAGAGTTACTGTATCACATTCTATTGGGTCGAACTGAAACCCAAAGCACGTAACGCTGCAGTATACATGGATGCCGGTGCTTCGGCAAGAAATTTGCCTACGCAGCCACGCAGGGGGGTGGCGACTAGCAGCCGGCAGCGGTATCGTCTCGACCCGTTTCCACGAGCGCGTTCTGCATATGGTAACGGAACGTGCTGCTGATTACCAGTAGCTAGCGTCAAACACACGCTGCAGCATCGACGCGCGCTCAGCTGGCGACGTCCACTGCGGCTGCCCGTACTCATGCACCAGCGTCGTCTGGATTTGTGTGCTGAGATGGCGTCCCCGATAGAACGTGTGGCGGGCGATCATCCCCTCGCGCGTCGTCGGCCCCATTTGGTCGAAGTAGAGGTTGCCCAGCCCATATAGGATCAGGCTGCCATCGGTGAACTCCATGCCCTGCGGAACGTGGCTCTGCACACCGGTCACGATATCAGCGCCAGCACGCACCAAGGCGTTGAAGTCGATACGCTGATCGACTAGCGGCTCAGTCCCATAGCTTTCCTGGTACTGCAATTCGACCAGTACGACATCGGCCAGATTCTTCTGCTTGATCGACCGAATCGTTGCCGAGAGGATATTCAGGTCGAACGGCGCTGCGCCGGGTAGCGCGTCAGTCGCCCAGGCCATTTTCGGGCCATAGCTGTTGGCACCCAGAAATGCCATACGCGTGCCGTTGTGTTCGATGAACAACGGCTTCATCGCTTCCTCGAGATTCTTGCCGCCGCCATAATAGGGGAGATTGTATTCGGCATAGAATTCCAGAGACGCCAATGCATTTTGACGACCAAAATCATTCTGATGGTTCCCGGTCATCCCGATGATATCGGCACCGGAGGCGATCAGCGTCTCCATGTATTCGGGCTTGCTGCAAAAATTGTAGTTGTCTTGGCTGGTGTTGGTCTCACATCCTACGACGAAGGGCACCTCGTTGCTGATGTGTGTAATATCGGCACTGGCCAGGCCAGGCCCTACGATTGCAGCTGGCCAGGCTGGCCCAAGCAGGTCCATCTGCGCTGCGGTCATACGACACATTGCCGTGACACCCGTCATGGCCAGCACCGTCAGATTATCAGGGTTGCGGTTGCCGTCCGGCAACCTGTCAAGAAATTCACTGACCAGAGCAGCTTCCAGCGGATCGGCTGGCGCCCGGTGGACATGGACGTCAGCGACCAGGGGATAGTTTTGTGGATCGAAGCCAGATGCATTCTCGACGGGGTTCTGGCCGTCAATGGACAGGACCACGAGGCGCGGCTCAAGCTGGTCGAACGGCAAGACGGCCAGTGTCGACCGATCCTGCCATGTGGCCGCCACGACTTCATCAACGGTTGCGTAGCCGGTCACAGACGGGCCTGCGTTGCCCAGCACCTGTTCTAGGAGGGGCAGGGTATCCGTTAGAACCACCAGCGCCGTGTAGGTGATCGTCTCACCAGCCCAGGCAGACCGTAATTCAGCGTAGGGCAGCGCCGGATCGATAGTATCGAAGCGCGTTGTTACAGCAAAGGTAACCTGGTAGGCAGGTTCGCCGTTCATGTCGTCGACTTCGAAGCGCACCGGCGCGGCACCCGTGGTCGTCATGACCTGTGCGCCCCTCAGGGTGACCCAAGATGCGGCATCGATCAGCCCGGCTGGCACGCCAGGGCCAAAGCTGACGGGCAGTTGGATGGGCGGGATCGGCGTCGCTGAAAGCTTATCGCTGGCCCCGCTCGCCTCAGCGGCGGGAACGAGCGGGGCCTCCTCGCTAGTTTCAGCCGGTGCCAGCCCTTGACCGGTATTTAGCGCTGGCGCTACAGACCGCGAGGCACTGGCCTCACCCGACTGACCTGCGAATGCCCAAAGCACAAGTCCCAAACCGGCAATGATCATGCATGCGGCAGCGAACACGCGCAACTTGTGTGAGATTGGACGATCAGACATTGTATACGTCAGCCCAGCCGATGGACGAAGGTTGTGAATTGCGGGGCAGTATAGCGCACCCGATCAGGCCGTGCAATGTTCCTGGCAGCCAAGATTCCATTCAAATCGAATGGCTAAGGTCATGCGCCCCGATGGAGCGGGGGGGTGTGGGGATACATAACCCCGATTTCTTTTTGCGCACGTCGGCGCAGTTGTATAATTGTTTTTGGTGGCGTTGGCCGCTGTCGTCGGTCTCTTCGCCGCTACTTTGTTGGCCTTCCTGCTGGAATTCCTGGGCAAAAAGCCGCTCTTCACGCGTGCGGTGACGGATTCGTAGTTCTGGCAGCGATTGCGCGCAGCTGCGGAACTACGACATGGCGCAGCTGTTGCTAGGCATGCAAGTTGTCAGAAAGAGTTGGGTGGGCGGCTCATTGGGAGCGCCCACCGTTCTTGGGACGGAATTGTCGCCCGTCCCCTGGATAAAACGCCAATGGGACCTGGCGAGTGGCCTAGTTTTCTGGAAACCGTGCGCTTTGCGTTGCGCCTCAACCCAACCATCTACACTGCGCTGCCCGGCACTGCACAGGGACTGGCCTATGCGATCACCATCGTCCTGCTGGCGGGCATCTCTGAGTCGGTGGGACAGAGTCTAGTTCTCTTTCTCAACCGCGTGCGGCCGCGACGATTCATCCTGTCACTTTCCATCACAACACTGAGCAACGTGGCGGGCTATCTGCTCTGGACCTTGACAATCTGGTCGGTAGGCAATCTGCTCACAGAAAACAACCAGCCTTGGTCGGTCGTGGCGGTCGTTGTTGGGCTGGCCTATGCGCCCCAGATCCTCGCTGTTTTTGAACTTACTCCCTATCTCGGCAACCTGATCTGGGGTGTGCTTTCCCTGTGGAGTATGATCGCCATTGTGGGGGCGTTGCACTATGGATGGGGGATGGAAACCTGGCAGGCGCTGCTCACTTCCGGGTTAGGCTGGATTGTCATCCAAAGTGTGCGGCGTACCATCGGCAGGCCGATTCTGCATCTACAGCGATGGCTGCAGCGCCGTGCTGCCGGCGTCCCACTCGAAGTAGTCCCAAGCGACGTTGCACGATTGCGCCGCCATCCGATGCGCACCTGGTATACGCAATTGGAAAGCCGTCGACGCGGCGTGCCACTCATGCCGGTGCGCCGTAAGCCGCGGAAAGGTGTCCAATCGTAGCGTGTTCGACAGCTGGAGCGACCTTCTTCTGCTGCCGCTGGCGGCACTGCTGATTTTCCTGTTCTGGGCAGCGCTCACACCGTTTGAGACGCTTGGCTGGTGGGCGGGCTGGTTTGGCGATGCGATCTACCACGACACCACTGTCTTGGAAGAAGAAAACATCTTGCTGTCGCAGAGCGATGTCTCCGCCTACGTGCTGTTTCTCTCCGGCATTGGCCGCGTCTCCGGACAAACGCTGAGCTACCGGGAAACAGAATTCCTGGCGCTGTTGAAACAGCACCTGCCGGCGGCCGAAATTATCGACGACATTTTCCCGTACTCGGTCAACAACCTTGCGCTGACCGGCCAGCCGATCTTTGCACGCCTTTGGCAGTGGGCGTTACGCCGTAAACTGGAAGGCCCAGCGCTGGCAGGCTACCTGATCAACACACGCTACATGCTGCAGGTTGCCATTGCCGCGGACAAACGGTACGGCCCCATTTACAACCAGGCCATGGCTGAAGTCATGCTCGACAGTGTCATGC
>CAIRNL010000312.1 GCA_903879975.1 uncultured Chloroflexota bacterium
CTCGCCGTGATCGGCTCGTCGGCGAGCATTTGCGCCTTGACCTTCTCAGGGGACAGGTTGGCGAGAATCGCCTTCTGCGCACGATTGGCCGGCGCGTCGATGCGCTCGTAGTAGGAAAGACCGAAGCGTTCTTCCAACAGGCGGTAATGCTCGCCCGGGTCCTTGCCGGTCGCTGCGGTGATCTCGGCAGCCAGCAGGCCCATGATCATGCCGTCCTTGTCCGTGGTCCAGACTGTGCCGCGCCGGCGCAGGAAGGACGCGCCGGCGCTCTCCTCGCCGCCAAAGCCAAACGAACCCTCCAGCAACCCTTCGACGAAGAACTTGAAGCCGACCGGGACCTCTGCGAGCGGGCGTCCCAGGGCAGCGGCCACGCGGTCGATGATTGAACTGGAGACGAGCGTTTTACCGACCGCGGCATCCTTGCGCCAGCCAGAGCGGTGCTGGAAAAGATAATTGACGGCCACAGCCAGGTAGTGATTCGGGTTCAGCAGGCCAGAGGAACGCGTCACGATACCGTGCCGATCGACATCCGGATCGTTCCCAAATGCGACATCGAAACGATCGCGGAGTTCGATCAGACGGGCCATGGCATAGGGCGACGAGCAATCCATGCGGATTTTGCCGTCGTGATCCACGCTCATAAAACCAAAAGCTGGATCGAGCGCGTCGTTGACGACCTCAAGATTCAGGCCGTACGTTTCGGCCACGGGCGTCCAGAAGGCTACGCTGGCTCCGCCCATGGGATCGACGCCGATACGCAACCTGGCGTTGGCAATGGCCTCCATATCCAGCACATCCTTGAGGTCTTCCACGTAATCGCGCACGAAGTCATATTCATGGGTACTCGCCGCGGTCTTGGCTACGCCCCAGGCCACACGCTTGACCTCGCGCAGTCCGCTGCGCAGCAACTCGTTGGCGCGGGTTTCGATCCACTTCGTGACACTCGTGTCGGCAGGGCCGCCGCTGGGCGGGTTGTACTTGAACCCGCCATCATCGGGTGGATTGTGCGACGGCGTGACGACAATACCGTCAGCCATGTGTGCGTGCCGGTTGCGATTGTAGGTCAGGATGGCATGGGAGATGACCGGGGTGGGCGTATAGCCGTTCTCCGCCTGGATCACCAGTTCGACATCATTGGCTGCCAGCACTTCGACTGCCGTGCCCAGGGCCGGTTCCGAAAGCGCGTGCGAATCCATGCCGAGGAACAATGGGCCATCGATTTGTTGTGTGCGGCGATAGTCACAGATGGCCTGCGTGATGGCCAGGATATGGCGCTCGTTGAAGGAATTGCGAACCGACGACCCGCGATGTCCCGAGGTGCCGAAAGCAACCTGGTGCGCCGGGTTTTCCGGGTCAGGGAAATGCGTATAGTAGGCTGAGATCAGGCGTGGGATGTTGGTCAGTATTGCGCGCGGGGCAGGTTTTCCAGCCAGTGGGCTCAGTGGCATAGCAGTTCCTCCTTGTGTGCAATCGTGAAGGATATGTAGCTGATTTCCATGTGTCACGTGTCCCGATTTGCAGGGCGCATGTCACAAACAATTCTGGGTCGTGTCACTCGGGCAATGACCCGTGCGATCTACCATCGAGGAATACGAACGGGCAGGTAGGTGGCGATCAGCCCGGCACACGCCCGACCAGGTAACGGTGATGTGCCCAGATCGACTTC
>CAIRNL010000313.1 GCA_903879975.1 uncultured Chloroflexota bacterium
GCCAAAACCGCTGCTCGATGCCACCGCAGCTTTGGCGAGAGTGCTTTACTATCAGAAACGTAACTATCAGGCCTATCTTTCGCACCGCAAGACCAAACTAGCGCAACTCGCGGTGCTCGTACCCAACCTTGCGCTGTAATACTAGTTCTTGCTCAGGTGTGCAGCCGAACTCTGGGTAGGCGGCAATGAGCGCACGCGAATGGCCAGGTAGGTCGATTTCTGGTACGACAGTGATCCCGCGCGCGCCCGCATAGGCGACGATCTCGCGCAGGTCATCTTGGCTGTAGACACCGCCGTGTGGCGTGCCGTCATGCGGCGCACTGGTCGATTGCGCAAAACCGAGCCCCGTGCGCGTCCGGTGTGAAGCGATTTCAGCCAGCTTGGGTAGTGCTCTGATTTCGATACGCCAGCCCTGGTCGTCGGTCAGATGCAGATGTAGCCGGTTGAAGTGATGCATGGCCAGCAGGTCGATGAAACGCAGGATTGTCTGCTTCTGGGTGAAATGGCGGGCCACGTCGACCATGCAGCCGCGCCACACAAAGCGCGGTTGGTCCACGATCCAGCAGGCCGGCAGTCGCCACGACACGCCGGGCAACGGCGCCGCCCGCCAGTTGTCAGCAGGCAGCAACTGGCGCAGGGTGTAGAAACCGTGCACCAACCCTTCCCACGCCGGTGCAACGATCATGGCACGCCGTTCGTCGACGTCGATGCGATAGCTTTCAGAGCCGCGCCCGTCATCATCCAGGCGCAACACGAGCTGTGCCTCGTTGCTGTCAGCCGGGACAAAGGCCATCCCCGTCGTGCGGCTCAGCTCGGCCTGTACCAGACTGGCTACGGCACTGGCAGCAGGATCGACCCAGACGCCGACGGGGTCGCGGAGCAGTAACTCACCAGGATGTTGCTCGATGTGGGCAGGTTTGGGTAGCAGCGAAGAGAGCGTGTGAGCAGACATATTCTGGACTCCTGGATGTAGCTGTTGCAATTGTCAGGGAAGCTGTTTCTATTATTGCCCAGGGTGACTGCAATCCCAAAGCGTAGGGATGCCTGTTCTGGACGATCTGGCCATGTTCTGGATGTGGGACACGCTGGCATGTTCTTCGAGGGGATGCCGATCGGCTGGATTGTTTGACGAAGACGTGCCGCTCCGCTACAATCCAACATGATATGCCCCCTTGGCGCAGAGGATAGCGCAACTGCCTTCTAAGCAGTGGGTCGTAGGTTCGAATCCTACAGGGGGCGCCACTTCTTTACCTGCCGGTGGGGCGAGCGCCGTCCATCCTATTGGTTGTCGGGAGATCGAACATGGCTGAACCGATTCGAATCGAGGTATGGTCAGATTTTGTCTGACCATGGTGCTACTTGGCAGGCTCCAGTTTGGAGCAACTGAGCGAGAATAGGATCAGCGATGCGCCGGCTGTGCAGATAAGCTGGCGGTCGTTTGAACTGCGACCTGCCGGAGCACCACCCATGCCGCCGGAATATCGGGCGCGCATCGAGGCTGCACGGCCGCAACTCTACACGATCGCCCGCGATCGCTATCACCGCCCGCTGAATCCAGGGCCGTTTGGCATCAACAGCCGCACGGCACTGGTGGCTGAAAAAGTCGCGTCAAGCATGGGTCGCGCCAATGATTTCCATGACGCTGTGATGCGCTCTTACTGGAGTGACGCGCGCGATATCTCCAATATCTCCGTGCTGGCTGACTGTGCGGGAGAAGTCGGCCTCGATCGCGCACTCTTCGAAGCCGCTCTCGACGACCCAGTGTTCGACCGACTGGTGCAGGCCGACGTCGAGCAGGCGCATGCCTATGGAATCAACAGCGTCCCTGCACTGATCTTCAACGACAAATACCTGGTCTCCGGCGCCCAACCGGCCGATGTGCTGCGCCAAGTCGTCGAACGAATCGTGCAGGAGTCAACCCCCGCTACGTGAGGTCGCCGGCAGAGAGCGGCAGCTGTGACTGCTCTATCAGCTCGCTTTGACCTCTATTGTCGCGCCACCTGAATCCACGGGTCGAGTGCAGCAACTGCTCCATACGAGCACAGGCGATTCGACAACATCGCCATTTCTTCAGGCGATGCTGGCATATCGTTGTCGAGCCACCACTTGATGAGCGCAAACAGCGCGCCGGCAAAGAAATGCGCCGCAACCGGAATCTTGATGCTGCCCTGCTCGCTTTCCGGTACGACGTCACGAATGTCGCGCTCGATGAAACTGGCCATGTAGGCGATCACCTGGTGCATCGCCAATCCCAGCCCACGTGCGCCAAAGAGTGCCTTGTACAGTCTGTCATGCTCGGCTACATGGCGAAAAAGCAGCAGGTCGTATGCGATGTTGTCCCACGGCGCGCCGGCATGCTCGACCTCAGCCATTGCCGCAACCAGTTCGTCGAATCGTTGGGCAAGACCGGCGAGTAGCAGTTCTTCTTTGCTCGCATAGTGCAGGTAGAAGGTGGCGCGGTTCAGATCGGCGCGATCGGCGATCTCCTGGATCGTAATCTCTTCATATCCCTTTTCAACAATCAAGTCCAGGAGCGCATCGGCAAACAGGCGCCGGGAACGCAGGACACGCCGGTCTGTTATTAGTGTCATAGGTTGCAATCCTACTTGCTCAGAGCATAGCGTGCAAAATGGGACAGCAACTGCTTGCGTTTGCCGACACTGGATTGGGATATTATGATATGCGACAAATTGTATATTTATAGACAATTTGTTGATTTTTTTGTGTGCTATACTGGCGCTGGCACGCAGGAGAGCGTGTGTGTTGTTCCAAAGAAAATCGCACAATGTGCGTAGGCTGCCTGTCCCGGCGTCTGCACAAGTCTATGCACAGCTGTGAAGGAGGAGTTTGATGCCGCAACCCTATTCGGCCATTCCCGGCCCACGTGAATTGCCTCGTGTGGGAGACTTGTTTCGTTTTGCCGATGATCCGCTTGTTCATCTCCGCACCCTGTCCGAAAAGTATGGTGCGCTGGTGCGTTTCAATTTCTTGGGCCGACGTTTTCTGCTGGTCTCGGACCCTGACCTGGTGCGTGAAGTGCTGGTCGAGAAAGCAGAGCTGTTTCCAAAGGCGCAGCGCGATGTTCA
>CAIRNL010000314.1 GCA_903879975.1 uncultured Chloroflexota bacterium
AATCGGCAACCATCAATCAGTTCTCTTCCACCACAACCTTGATGATCTTGTCGCCCTGGCGCACGGCGTTGACCACGCTCATGTCGCTGGTCACCTTGCCGAAGACGGTATGGCGGCCATCGAGATGGGGCTGGGGCGAGTGGGTGATGAAGAACTGGCTGCCGTTGGTGTTGGGGCCGGCATTGGCCATGGAGAGCACACCCGTCTCATGGCGCAGCGAGTTACCCTTGAACTCGTCCTCGAAGCGGTAGCCGGGACCGCCGCGTCCGGACCCCGTCGGGTCGCCGCCCTGGATCATGAAGTCGGCGATGACGCGATGAAAGGTGACGCCGTCGTAAAAGCCTTCGTTGGCCAGGAAGACGAAGTTGTTCACTGTCTTCGGCGCATATTCGGGATAGAGTTCAATGACGATGGGGCCACGGATCGTCTCCATCGTCGCCTTGTAACTCTTGGTGGGGTCGATCTGCATTGCCGGTGGTTTATCCCACTGTTTCGCTGCCATGATGGTGCATGCCCTTTCGTGAAATTGAAGCGTAGTCGTGCGCACCCCGATCGGGGCGAACCCGCCGGCGCGCTGACAGTCAGTGTAACAGAGCCGGCAGCGATGGACAATTCACGCACCCACGATCCGGCTGCGCCGCTCTAGCAGGAGCACGTCGCGCCACAGGCCGTGCATCTGCCCGATCCGTTCGCGGCGGCCGACGATCCGGAAGCCGCAACGCTCATGCAGGCGCACGCTGACAACATTCTCCGGGAAGATGCCAGCTTGTAGTGTCCAGAAGCCCGCAGCTTCGGATGCAGCCACGAGTGCGTCGAGCAACAGTCTGCCCTGTCCCTGCCCGCGCGCAGTCGCCGCCACATAGACACTCGATTCGGCCACACCCGCATAGACGGCGCGTGCCGAATAGGCTGCCAGCACGGCCCACCCGGTGACTCGACCCTCTGTGCGTGCTACCAGCCGGCATGCCGCTAAATATTTCTTGTCCCAAGTGGCCCAGTCCGGCGCACTCTGCTCGAAGGTGGCGTTATTGGTGGCGATTCCCTCGAGATAGATGGCGTGGACACCTTCCCAATCGTCTGGCGTCATGCTGTCGATGGCTGTGTTCATGCCTCGCCTTGCTCGCTGGCGCGGTACCAGGCCAGCGCCTGTGCTTCGAGTCGCTTGATGAGGCTGTCTTTGCCCTCCATGTAGGCCACAATGTCGGTGGGGTGGCGTTGTGCCAGGTCGATTTTCAGTGCAGCGTAGGCGGCACGCGCTTCGGCGTGCGTGCGCAGGTAGTTGCGGAAGGCCAGGTGGCGTTCGACCTCCGGATGATCCGCCTGGTAGGCATGGGCATGGACGCTCCGGGTGTGCGCCGTGCCTTTGATGAAGTAGCGGCGGCCCGGCAGGCCGAACTCGCCGCGCGGCAGGTAGCCGATGGCAGCCATAGCTCCGATCTTGCCGTCGAGATCGCTCGTGTCGCGCACGAGCGGGAGCAGATCGATGATGGGTTTGGCTGCCAGACCGAGGACGGACGTGCTGCCGATATGCTCAATACCGATCAGTGTGTCGCCCAGCGCAGCGCGAATCGTGGCGGCCTCTGCCTCGAATCGTGCTGGCCACGCAGGATCATACGGCGCCACCTCGACGAACCTGATCCCTCGCGAGACCAGTTCCCGCGTCATGTGGGCAAAGGTCGGCTCGGCATAGCCGGGATGGCTTGCCTCGACGATCGTGGAGAAGCCAAGATTTTCGAAGAAGGCAAGATTGTTGCGCAACGCCAGCCGTACGCCGACACGCAGATAGGCGCAGCTGTCGGCGACTGCCTCGTTTGCAACATACTCCACCAGCGCACGACCGACGCCCACACGGCGCATCTTGGGCAAGACGGCCAGCCGGTGCAGGTATATCTCGACACCGGTCTGCACGTAGAACACGCAGCCGGCTGCCTCTGCGCCGACGATAGCCATCACGGCATGTTCGCCGCGCGCAAAGAGTGCCGCCAGCGTCGGCGCCGTTTCGCTGTGCGCGCCCGAAGGTGGGTCGAGCCGGCCTCGGTATTCCTCAAACGCCTGGTGGATCAGTGACAACAGCGTGGTGCTATCGGCCGGGGTCGCTGCACGAAGCGTCAAATCAGCCATCCTCTCTTCCTTCCGGTGCTTGACTCACGCCAAGCGCCTGTACCCTGTTTCAAGCAAAGTGCTCATCTGGCTTTCGCCCTGCACAAACTCGGCGGATATTACCGCCGTTCGCAGATTCCCGCTATTATATCTGCTGCACAGGCGCAAGACGCAACGTGGAGAACGGGATGGCGTGAATGATACGAACGGTAACGGCAAGCCGCTACGTCGTTCCATTGCGAGAAGGCGGTTCGCTGCCGGCAGTGGTGGAAGCGGACGACGGTGTGCTCTATGTCATGAAATTTGTGGGCGCTGGGCAGGGACCCAAGGCGCTGGTGGCCGAGGTGATCGCCGGCGAGATCGGCCGTGCTCTGGGTCTCAATGTGCCGGAACTGGTCGTCATGGAGATGTCGCCGCTTTTGGGGCGATCGGAGCCGGATGAAGAAATCCGCAATTTGCTGCGCGCCAGCGTCGGGCTCAACCTGGGTATGCGGTTCCTGCCTGGCGCCTTTGCATATAACCAGATGCTGCGCCCGCCGCCGCCGCCGGACCTGGCGTCGGCCATTGTCTGGTTCGATGCGTTTGTGACCAATGTCGATCGCACTGACCGCAATGTCAACCTGCTCTTGTGGCAGCAACAGGTGTGGCTTATCGACCACGGCGCGGCGCTCTACTTTCACCACGATTGGGCGACCTATCACGAGCGGGCGCGATCTCCGTTTCCGCTCATCGCACAGCACACGCTGCTGCGC
>CAIRNL010000315.1 GCA_903879975.1 uncultured Chloroflexota bacterium
GTTGGGACCCTCGCTGGTTGGCTGGTTCTTCCCGGAGCTGCAGGCATGGCTATTTCCGGCCGAGTCGCGCAGCCTGCTCTATGCCGTCAGCCAGGTGGGTCTGGTGCTATACATGTTTTTGGTGGGGTTGGAATTCAACACCCATCTGATTGGCAGCCGAATGCGCAGCGCGGTCTCGATTTCCCTCTCAGGCATTCTGACGCCGTTTGTGCTGGGGAGCATCCTGGGCTACGGTCTGTTGGGTAGCGGTCAATTTTTCGCGGTCGATGTCGCCAGCTGGGAGGCCATGTTCTTCATGGGCGCCGCCATGTCGATTACGGCCTTTCCCATGCTGGCACGCATCATCTATGAGCGTGGCCTATCGGGAACTCCGCTGGGCACGCTGGCTTTGGCGGCCGGTTCCATCGACGACGCGGCCGCGTGGTGCGTACTGGCGATCGTGCTGGCCAGTTTTAGCGGCGATCCAGCCATTGCCGTCCTGGCAATCGGTGGAGGGGTGCTCTATGCCGTCGTCGTCCTCACAGGTGGCAAGCGCTGGCTGCGCTGGATGGGCAGCGTTGCGGACAGAGAACAGGGTGTGGGTCCGGCACTGCTGACCTTCACGTTGAGCCTGGTCATGCTGGGTGCCTGGTTCACCGATCGGATCGGCATCTACGCAGTTTTTGGCGCTTTTATCATGGGTGCTGCGATGCCGCGCGGCCATTTTGCCCACTCGATTCAGAAGCAGATCGAACCGCTCACCACCTCCTTCCTGCTCCCCCTCTTTTTCGTCTATTCGGGACTGAACACGCGCATCACCCTGGTCGATACACCCTGGCTGTGGATGATTGTGCTGTTGGTCATGCTGGTCGCCTGCCTCGGCAAAGGAATCGCCTGTTGGGCGGCGGCCCGGTTCACCGGCGAAGACAACCGCAGTGCCATGGGGATCGGCACCTTGATGAATGCGCGCGGTCTAATGGAACTGATCATTCTCAACATTGGTCTGGAACGGGGTGTCATTACCCCCTTGCTCTTTACGGTGATGGCAATCATGGCAATTGTCACCACGCTGATGGCGACTCCGCTCTTTGAATGGGTCTATCGGCGCTCCCCCGCCGTGCAGCCAACAGCCGCCCCTTTGCTGGAATCCGCTCCGTCAGAGTAACACAGCGGATTCGAGCAGAGTGACGTGACAGCGTTCCAACTCATATTCAACTTACGTTCAAGTCACACTGTATGGCTATTCTATTGATAAATCGCAAACTCATCCTCCTGCTGACACAGCGGATGTCGGCAGGAGCGACCTTCTATGAAGCAAGGAGATAGAACGAAATGGACGAGATTTATGAGCAACTGCGCAGCATTATCGCCGACAGGCTGGATGCCAACATCCAGCGCGAGGAGATCACGCTCGACGCGCCGCTGCTGGAGGACGGATTGGGGCTGGATTCGATCATGGTAGTCGCGTTGATTACGTTGATGGAGGAGACCTTCCACTTCGAGTTTGCCGATGATGAACTCGATCTGGGAATGATGGCCAATCTTCGCACGCTGGGCGCCTTCGTCGCGGCCAAGCAGGCGCAGCAACAATCGGAACCGGTATAGGCGAGCGATCATGATCAACACACGGCAAGACCACGATTACTGGGACCCTGCGCGCAAAGGGTTCATCACCAATTATCCCAACTTTCCGCATTGGAAACGTGTCGACGCAGCACAGTTGGAGGAGACACGGCCGTTCAACATCTATCTGCATACGCCATTCTGCATTCAGCGCTGCAGCTATTGTTACTACAAGACGATCAATCTGCGTGGCACCGAAAAATATGAGCGGATGGATCGCTATGTGAATGCCCTCTGCCGCGAGATCGAGCTAGCGTCCCAGGTCTATGGGTTGAAAAAGCGGCCTGTCCTCTCGATTTATTTTGGCGGCGGCACACCCAGCCTGCTCTACGAAGAACAGATAGAGCGGGTTGGCCGTGCGCTGTACGATCACTTCGACATGTCACACAACCCAGAATTCACGATGGAAGCCGAGCCGGTGACCATTACGAAGTCCAAGGCCGACACGATGCTGTCGCTCAAGGTCAATCGCATGAGCATGGGCGTGCAATCGTTCGACGACGAAATCATTCAGGCATCGCACCGCCTGGACAGCGAGAAGAAGGCGTTGAAGGCGATCGAGCTAGTCCTGCAGACCGGCGTGCCGCTCAACATTGACCTGATGAGCGGCCTGGCCGGAGACACGCCGGAAAAATGGCGGCACAGCGTGCAGCGCACGATCGAGAGCGGGGTAGAGAGTGTGACGGTCTACAAGACCGAGCTGTACAGCAACACAGAGTATTACCGCGGGGTACGCAACCAGACGCTGGAGCTGCCGTCGGACGACGATGAGATGGCTGCGATGCGCTACTCGCTGCGCGAACTGATAAATGCCGACTATGTGCCCTGGAGCTTCTTCAGCTACACCAAGCGCGGCGGCCACCAGCACGTTCACTCGCCCAGCATCTTTCGCGGGGA
>CAIRNL010000316.1 GCA_903879975.1 uncultured Chloroflexota bacterium
AGAGTGGCTGATGACCTGCGAGCGGCAGGCTATGACCTACAAAACCCGGAGGAGTTGCAGGTGTGGGTGGTTGCCAGCGATCAGACAGGAAATCTGCCGAACTCTTCAGACCTGCTCAACGTGGGCGAGACGCTGCGCAATCTGGCCTGGAAGCGATTGCGCTCCCACGTCACGTTGAAGTGCCTGGCCATCGTGGAGCCAGTCGATACGACCCTGCTTGCAGAGTGGCACCAGCAATTGCAGGCGGGTATGGACTCAGTCTATCTTTGCAGCCAAGTGAATCTTCGTCACATGCGGCTCGATCCTGCCGATTTTGAAGAACAGACGGCCATTGCTCTGGCCACGTTGCTATGCGGCACATTTCCCAGCCATGCGCGCGACGCAGGGATTTCTTGTCTGACGGTCGGTGCGACAGCGTGGACGGCCCCCGTTGCGGCGATCCGGCGCGGGCTTGCGCTGTTGAGCGCGCTGCATATGGTTGATACCTTGCGCTCACGGCTTGGAGACAATGCCGAAGTAGGAACCGACGCCGAACAGAGCCTTGTGAGCGCTCGAATTCCGACGATTGAGCGGAGCGATCTGGACCTGGCGACGGCTGTGACGCCCACACTGCCCCCAGTACGCTGGCGCGACCTCGAAATCGGCTGGAGCGATCTTGGTGACCTGCGCACGAACGTGCAGAAGCGGCTGGACCTCCGGGAGGAACGGCATGGGCAGAGCCTGCGCGCCGAACGCCACACATGGCTCGCCCAACGCATGAAACTATGGGGCGCCATCCTGGCCGATCTGGACGGGATGCACGTTGCCGACGGCGATGGGCCACCACCTCTCGACAGGCTGTGCCTGAACCTCCGCACGCTGGATGCAAGATTGAGGTTAGATCTCGATGAATTGTCAGTAGCGCTCGAACGCAGCGAGCGTCGCCTCCTGGCCGCCGAAGACCAGATCGCCGCTGCATGGGAGCGAGTGGAAAAATTATGCGCTCAGTTGCCCCCAGTGACGGTGAAGGGGTTGCTGCTGGTCGCTATCCAGCCGTGGATGTGGCCGATCTGGCCGTATGCGCTGCACGCCCTGCTGCCACAAGAAGGACAGAAAGTGCTTGATAGCATTGCCTTTCGCGGAAAAGTGCGTTGGCATGAGGCCAACTGGCACATCCTGCGGCAGCGCACATTGGCGATGAGCCAGGATGTGAATCAGCGTTTTCATCGCCTTCATCAAGTGCGCGCCTATATGGAACAACTACGCGTCTGCCTGGTGCGTGAGTTGGACAACCTGCCGCTGACCGCGCCGTGGTCACAGGACGCCTTGCAGTCCCTGTGGGCAACGTCGCTGCCACAAATCCCGGCGCTAGCAGCCTTTCCCATTCACGAGAACCCCATCACCTGGATAACGGACTTGCATGAACAATGCACAGAGCGCCTGGTGACAGCATACTGCGACGCAACGATTTTTGTGGAGCGATGGACGGTGCTTGACAGCATGGCACAGCCATTTTTCCTGACCCGTTCAGCCCCGGGCGCAACGAATCAGGATCGCCAGGCAGAGGCGACGAAGACGGATGCGTCGCCCTTATGGGCAGAGATGGGCGAGGATCATTCGGTGGAGTCTCCACTGCCAGCTGACTGCTTGAAATGGCTGACCGGGCTGGTCGAGTCGGCCCAACCCCTGTGGCCGGATCCAGCGGTAACTCCTCAAGCCGGCCCGATCGGCTGGTTCATGCTTCCGCAACTGACAGCAGGCGTTTCTGACAGTGGGTACGGGCAGGACTCAATTCTGCGCTGGTGCGATACGGTCGTCAACCTCTCGCCGGCAACGCTTGCCGGACGGACGCTGGCTATTCTACGGTGGGCACCAGTCGAGGTCGGCAATGCATCGAGCAACGATCCGGCTGATGATGTAGGCGCTTAGCGTGGCCTGCAGGTGTATCGACGGGCTTTGTACTCGTCGGTGTACCTACAAAACAGATTGAGATGGCAGAAAAGCCAGTTGTCTGAAAGACAAGGGGAGGCAACGATGAGCGAACAGAATTGGACCGAAAATCAGGGATTTGCTCCAGCACCGGCGCCATTGCTCGATCCCTATTTACAGGTGAGACAAACCCGATTCTCAGATTTAGAGGATGCAAGCCGCTATTCCAGCGGGCTGCTTCAAAGCCTGATGGGGCGCAATCCGGACCTACTGGATGTCGCCGACGAAGTCGCAGCCGATCAGACGACGCGAATCTTCCTGGTCGGCTCACAACGCGAGTTGATGCGGCGGTTGCTGGCACATCTGCGGCGCGAACAGGTGCCGTTGTTCAGCGGGCTGTATGCGCATCACGGCATCTGGCTGCTGGTGACGCTACCGGTAGCCGTCAGCAACCATGCCGAAGACGAAGAAGAGGTCGCGGACGACCGCTCCGAACAGGAGAGCGTCAGTGACGTTGAAACATTGTTGGGACGGCTGGAGGCATTAGTGCCCGACATCGTGCTCTATCTCGTGGATGTGGAGCTTGGGTGGACTGCGAGAGACACGGCCTGGATTGGCCAACTGCGCACGTTGGGTATGCCAATGTTGCCAGTCATCGTAGAGGGTGCTGGCGCTACACGCCAATCAGAAGCGACGACAGAGGGTGACGGATCGCCCGCTCAGTCACCCGAACCTGTTGCAGAGACGGTGCGGCGAATCGTGGGGTTGAAAGCAGTGACGGTTGCCGTTGATGTGAACCCGCCGGGGTCAGCAAAAGATGATACACCGCCGGCGGATGTCGTCGGCCTTGTGCAGCGCATCGTCGCCCTGCACCCGCGCGTCGCCGTGGCACTGGCACAAGATATCGTCTGGTGCAGGCCGATCCTGGTGCGACGCATCATCCGCACGAGGGCGCTGCTCACGGCACTGGTCAGCGTACAGCCGGTCCCTCTGTTGGACCTACCGTTTCAGATCGCGTTGCAGTGGAAGATAGCCCTACAACTGGCTGCAATCTATGGACGGCCCGGCCTGGATTACCGCAGTCGTGAAATGATGGGAACGATCGCCTGGAATCTGTTGATTCGATTCCTCATTCAGCAGGCCGTAAAGTTCGTGCCGGTCATGGGATGGCTGCTCAGTGCAGGGATCGGCTGGGTTAGCACAGTGCTGCTGGGCCATGGCCTGATCACGATCTACGAAAATGAGGATCGGTGGGACCTGGAACGCCAGGGCAAGCGCGTATTGGAACGCGCTGCCATGTCGGTTGCACCAGTGCACGACGCGTCCGTGCGGGCAGTAGACGGAGTACGCATTCAAGCGGGAACGCTGATGCAGCGCATGCGGCGCGTGGGCCAGACCCTTCAGGTTGCATGGCGCGATGATCGGGTGGAAGACGCGCTGGTGGGACAAAAGGTCGGCATGGATATGACAGCGGCGGACGATAGCTCAGAGACAGACGAGCCGCAGACAGATGCAAAGTCGGTCGACCAACCGGGGACGAGGTTATTCATGCTTCTGCATGCGGGCAAGAGCTCATCTGCAAGAAACGGCAGCGACGTGTATCTCTAAAGTAAGGGGGTGTAGAAACCAGAATTTTCGGGCACTGACGCTGCCGAGAGGGAGAACTTGCAAAATTTTGGTATCTATCGACCTTTGCTTTCGCATGCACACTGCCACGATCTTCTGTCGCCGGAGAAGAACGTCGACCGGAGATGAAAGGAGGCGACATGTGGATGTGGATTGAACGACTCAAACAGTCACTCAACGCTGCTGCGGCGACTGCCGGAGAGCACCGGATGGCCGCTGACTCCCGGCCAGGTGATCTTTTGGTGGATGAGACTGACAGGCGTGCAGTGACCACTGCGCACCATGCCAGACCCTCTCGGAAACTGCCGAGCCACGATATGGGCGGGCGACTGTTCGCACTGGATGCCATACAAAGGGCATGGTTGGCTGTCAAGCGCGCTGGAGGAGGCGCCGGAATAGATGGGGTGACAATCGACCAGTTTGAAACACACCTCGAGACCGAGCTGCGCGAACTGCAGCAGTTGCTGGCCAGCGGCCGTTACCGTCCAAAACCAGTTCGCCAAGTGTGGGTGCCCAAGACACGCGGAGGCTTGCGACCGCTGACCTTGTGGGCGCTGCGCGACCGGGTTGCACAGCGTGCGGTCTATGACGTCCTTGCGCCAGAATTTGAGCCTCACTTCCTGCCGTGCAGTTTTGGATTTCGTCCTGGGCTGGGCGTTCAGGATGCGGTGAAAGCGTTACAGGCGCATCGAGATGCAGGAATGCGCTGGATCGTCGATGCTGACATCGAGGATTGTTTCGGGGCAATCCAGAGCGACCGGCTGATGGGGCTGGTCAGGCAACACGTGACGCAACGCCTGCTGCTGCGCTACACGCGCGGCTGGCTGGACGCAGACATCATGAACAGCGCTGATGGGCGCCCGCGCAAGACAGGTACGAGTCAGGGGAGTGTACTATCGCCCCTTCTGTCAAATATCTATCTGCACCAGGTTGATGTGGTCATGATGAAGAAGGAGTTAGCCTATCTGCGCTATGCCGACGATTATGTCATTTTTTGTCGTCGACGTCGCGATGCAGAGGCCGCCTTGCATGCAAGCGAAGAAGCGCTGGCGCGGTGGGGGCTGCGCATCAACCCGCACAAGACGCGCATCGTTCACCTGGATCAGGGACTGAATTGGCTGGGCTACTTTTTTGTACGCAATGAGTGCTACCCATTGTAACCGTCTATTCGGATATTCTTCCGAATCTCCTGTGGCCAGAGGAAGTGCATAGGAAGCCGCGACCGATATCCAGATAGGCGCCGAGTCAGGAGGAGATGACATGACCGTACTCTATGTAAAAGAACCGGGATCGGTAATCCGGCGTGATGTGGAGCGCATCAAGGTGACGCGGCGACCGCCAAACAAACGAACGGATGACTTACTGCACAGTATCTCGGTCCGCGATCTTGAGCAGGTGGTCATTTACGGCAATGTGCAGCTGACGACTCAGGCAGCTGTACTGTTACTGGAAAATAATGTCGATGTAGTCTACCTGAGCCACTATGGCAAGTTCCGCGGACGACTGGGCCAGGACGGTTCCAAGTTCGCCCGTCTGCGCCACGCACAACTGCGTCTGATCGGAGATGAGCGGCGCTCGCTGGAGACAGCGCTGACAATCGTGTCAGCCAAGCTGGCCAATCAGCGCTATGTTCTGGCTCGTCTGGGCGAAACGGCAGCACCACTGGCGCGCCAGATACTGCGACAGTCGGCGGATGGGATCGAGCAAATGCATGGTGCCAGCCGCAAGGCCACGACCCTTGACGCGTTGCGCGGGTATGAAGGCAAGGCTGGGGTCTATTACTTTGGTGGGCTGCGGACCATATTGCAGCCGCGCTGGGCGTTCAAGGGCCGCCAGTACCATCCTGCTCCCGATCCATTCAATGCATTGTTGAGCTTTGGCTACTCGCTCCTGCAGAAGGATATCAGCGCCACCATTCACCTGGTCGGGCTAGATCCGTACCTGGGTTGCTTTCACGCGCTCGAATATGGGCGGCCCTCGCTCACGCTTGATCTCATGGAAGAGTTCCGACCGCTTGCAGTCGATGAAGCGGTGATGAGATTGATTTTGGACGGTGGTCTTGGGCCGGAAGACTTCATCTACACTGGGCGCGAGGAGCGTCCGGTCGAATTGGGGGAGGGGAAAATGCCGATCGTCATCCGGGCGTACGAACAGCGACTGGCGCAAGGCGTGCTACATACCGACAGCCAGACTCAACAGACGATACGGCGCTGCATGGAACTACAGGCGCGCATCTACGGACGCGTGGTACTCGAAACCAGACAACAGTATCAGGGACTCGTGGCGTAAAGCGAGATCAAACGGCACCGATCTCACAGTTCCAGCCCTGGCATGCAAAAGGAGACAGGAATCATGATGAAG
>CAIRNL010000317.1 GCA_903879975.1 uncultured Chloroflexota bacterium
CGAGACGCTGGCCATCGCCATGAACCGGATGGGCTGCATGAGCAACAGCGTCGAGGGCGGAGAGTCCAAGGATCGCTACTTCACTGAGCGCGCCAGAAAGATCAAGCAGGTGGCTTCGGGCCGCTTCGGCGTCACGCCCGAATACCTGATGAGCGCAGAGGAGTTGCAGATCAAGGTTGCTCAGGGTTCGAAACCTGGCGAGGGCGGCCAGCTTCCTGGCCACAAGGTGACAGCCGAGATCGCCGTGCTGCGCCACAGCACGCCCGGCGTGGCCCTCATCAGCCCACCGCCACACCATGATATCTACTCGATCGAGGACCTGGCACAGCTCATCTGGGACCTGAAAGCCATCAATCCCAACGCCAAGGTCAGCGTCAAGCTGGTCGCAGAAATGGGCATCGGCACGATTGCGGCTGGCGTGGCCAAGGGTCTGGCCGATGTCATCCATGTCTCTGGCGCCAGCGGCGGCACGGGCGCCAGCCCGCTGAGCAGCATCAAGAACGCCGGGCTGCCATTTGAGATCGGGCTGGCCGAGACGCACCAGGTGCTGCTGGCCAACGGGCTGCGTACACGCGTCACCGTGCGGGCGGACGGCGGTCTCGCCACGGGCCGCGATGTCGTCATGGCGACCATGCTGGGCGCAGACGAAGTGAGCTTCGGCACGAGTGCCATGATCGCCGAGGGCTGCATCATGGCGCGCGTCTGCCACAAGAACACATGCCCGGTGGGCGTCGCCACGCAGGACCCTGAACTGCGCAAGAAATTCACGGGCACGCCGGAGGATGTCATCCGCTTCATGGTGGCCATCGCCGAGGACGTGCGCGAAATCCTGGCCGGCCTCGGCTTCCGCAGCCTCGACGAGGTAGTTGGCCATCCCGAGTACCTGGAGCAGGTCGTACACGGACGTGAGGCAGGCTTCCTCGACCTGTCGCCGCTGCTCTATGTGCCAGACACGGGCACGGCACGGCGCAACGTGCTGCCGCGCAACGAGGTCGTGCCGCTGGATCTCTCGCTGAGCGACCGCATCACGGAGCAGGTGCTGGCGGCGCTACAGGCCAATCCCGACGCTCCGGTTCATCTCGCCCACAAGATCAACAACACGGATCGCACGGTGGGCGCGCGGGTTTCCGGCCAGCTGGCGCTGCGCTATGGCGATGCCGGTCTGCCGGACGGGCAGATTCGCGTCGAGTTCGAGGGCACAGCCGGACAGAGCTTTGGCGCTTTTGCCATCGGCGGGCTGGCGCTGCACCTGTGGGGCACGGCCAACGACTACGTCGGCAAGGGGCTGGGCGGCGGGGAGATCGTGCTGCGGCCGTCGGAGGATGCGCGCTTCGTGCCGCACCAGAGCGTGATCCTGGGCAACACGGCGCTCTACGGTGCAACGGCGGGAAAATTGCTGGCAGCAGGCGTGGCCGGTGAGCGCTTTGCCGTGCGCAACAGCGGCGCCACCGCTGTCATCGAGGGCGCAGGCGAGCACTGCTGCGAGTACATGACAGGCGGCTGTGTGGTCGTCCTGGGCGAGACGGGACGCAACTTCGGCGCCGGCATGACGGGCGGGCAGGCGTTCATGTACGATGTCAACGAGACCTTCGAGCGCCGCTACAACAAGGAGTTGATCGCCATCTCTAGGCTGCGGGGCGACGGCTACGAGCAATATCTCAAGGCGCTGATCGTGGAACACCTGGAGAAGACGGGCTCGCCGCTGGCGCGCATGCTGCTCGACAACTGGGAGACGCAGCGCCAGTTCTTCTGGCATGCGATGCCCAAAGAAAATGTGGTGCAGATCGAGTCGGCGACGGAAGGGTCGGCGGAGAGTGAAGAGGAAGAGGAGACGGTCAAGACCCACATTCACGTTCGGCGCGACCAAAGTCAGGCGAAATTTTGACTGGGTGCGGTAGAATGAGCAGAGTCACATGAATTTGCGATGCACGAACTAGCCGATATTCATGCCCTCGAACAGGAGCTACTTCAGTTTGAGCGTCGATAGTCCGTTGCGTTCTGATACAGACTACCGCCAGATATCAAGCATAACCGAATTCCGGCGCCAGAGATGAGTTTTTCGAGACCCAATCTGCCCGGGGTCATTGCCGAAGTCGAAGCAATGATTCGATCTCAAGAAAACGAAGAAAATGGAGAACCCAATGGGAAAGACGCTCTTTGAAAAAGTATGGGACGCCCATGTCGTCGCACAGGACGACGGGGCGCCCGTCGTGTTGTACATCGATGCGCATTTGATCCACGAGGTCACGTCGCCACAGGCCTTTGGTATGCTGCGCGAGCGTGACCTCAAGGTGCGCCGGCCAGAGAAGACCTTTGCGACGATGGACCACGCCATCCCAACACGCAACGTGGACATCGCGCTGTGGCCGGTCGATGCGGCGACGCAGGTGCGCACGCTGCGCGAGAACTGCGAGGACTTCGGCATCACACTGTGGGACATCAACGGGCCAATCCAGGGCATCGTTCATGTAGTAGGTCCGGAAATGGGCGTGACGCAGCCCGGCATGACCATCGTCTGCGGCGACAGCCACACGAGCACGCACGGCGCCTTTGGCGCGCTGGCCTTTGGCATCGGCACGAGCGAAGTCGGCCACGTGCTGGCGACGCAGTGCCTGCTTCAGAAGAAGCCCAAAACTATGGCGATCACGGTCGACGGCGAACTGGGCAAGGGCGTCACGGCCAAGGACATCATTCTGGCCATTATCGCCAAGAATGGGGCAGGCGGCGGCGCTGGCTATGTCTTCGAATACCGCGGCAGCGCAATTCGCAGGCTGAGCATGGCCAACCGTATGACCATCTGCAACATGAGCATCGAGGGCGGCGCGCGCGCCGGCATGATTGCGCCTGACGAGACAACCTTCGAGTTCATCAAGGGACGGCACTACGCACCCAAAGGCGAAGCGTGGGAACGCGCAGTTGCTTACTGGAAGACGCTTGTCACCGACGAGGACGCAGTCTTCGACCGCGAGCTGTTCCTCGACGCCAGCCAACTGCAGCCGATGGTGACCTACGGCACGAATCCCGGCCAGGGCGTGGCGGTCACCGGCCGCATTCCTCTGCCGGAGGAACTGGAAGACCCGGCCGAACGGCGCAGTCTGCTCAGCGCAATGGAGTACATGGGGCTGAAGCCGGGCCAGGCCATGGAAGGCCAGCCGGTGGATATCGTCTTTATCGGCTCGTGCACGAACGGGCGCATCGAAGACCTGCGCGAGGCGGCGAGTATCGTCCAGGGCAGACGCGTGGCGGACGACGTACAGGCTATCGTCGTGCCGGGATCGAAGGCCGTCAAAGGCCAGGCCGAGGCTGAAGGGCTGGATCGCATCTTCAGCGAGGCGGGCTTTGAGTGGCGCGGCGCCGGCTGCAGCATGTGCCTGGCCATGAACGACGACAAGGCCGGCGCAGGCAAGTACGTCGCCAGCACGAGCAATCGCAATTTCCAGGGACGCCAGGGACCGGGAGCGCGCAGCCTGCTGATGAGCCCGATCATGGCGGCAGCAGCGGCGGTGAACGGGCGCGTGGTGGACGTGCGCGAGATGTTGAACTGACGAGATGAGGGGATAAGAAATAGCATGCAATCCTTTACGACACTCGCCTCCACCGCCGTGCCGCTGCGCATGGAAAACGTGGACACCGACCAGATCATTCCAGCCAAGTATCTGACAGCCGTGACCAAGGAAGGGATGGGGCAGGGCCTCTTCTCGTGGATTCGCTACAACCCTGACGGTTCACCCAAGTCAGACTTTGTGCTCAACC
>CAIRNL010000318.1 GCA_903879975.1 uncultured Chloroflexota bacterium
ATCTGTGGACACCTGCAACGGCTCTGGCTGGACCGCGCCTCAACCATACGGCGGTCGTGCTGCCGGCAGGCGACGTGCTGGTGCTGGGTGGCGAGACGGGGATGGGCGAAGCAACGACGAACGAGCGCTACCGCCCTACGCTGGACCAATGGGAAACGCTAGCTGGTATGCCGAATGGCGGGCGTACACGTCAAAGCGTCACCTGGGGACTGGACGGAGAATTGTTGGTCTGTGGCGGTCAGCAGGGAGTCGACGCACTGGCCTCGTGCGAACGCTTGGACGTACAGACAGGCCTGGTCGGCCGCCCCGTACTGGCCGCGGCCAGCTTTGACAGCCAGCAGCGGGTTGTTGCAGTGGGAGACAACTGGCGCCCGCCGGCGACTGCCTCTTCCGATACGACGAACAGTTCGGCCACCAACGGCCCGCTCCTGCTTTTGCGCCATCTCGACAGTGGCCAGCTGTTCTGGGCCGGCCAGGATGTCAGCACATCCGTGGCGCCCGACGGGATGACATCGGCTACCACGAGCGCAGAACCGGCTCTGCTTTCCGGGCCGGTTCTGGCGACGATTTTTGTGAACGGTGCACCATCCAATACACGCTTTGTGAATCCTGCGCCGCCCGAGCCGGCTGCGCAACAACTCTACCTGCCAGCGATTGTCCGCCTGCCCTGAAAACTCCATTCCTGACTCCTGTCCCGCTGAAGGGATGGGTTGTAGAAACCAGGATTTTCGGGCACCGCCGCTGCCCGGTTTCTATCGACTTTTCCGCTAGCACAGATGGGCGCCAATAGGCCAGCGGTTTTGTAGAGCGATTTGCCAAATCGCTCTACACGCTGCGCTGCTCCATCACTACCGATTGACTGAGCTCCCTGTGTACTAGCGGCGCCGGCCGCCCTTCAGGCTGGCCTGGAGTTCCGCCAGCTTGTCAGGGTCCGTGCCGGCCAGCACAGCTTGTTCAGGCCAGGTGGATGGGTCGACAAAGCGCAGCTGATTGTCGGCGAGCACTTTGCGCAGATCATCGACTGGGGTGGCAGCTAGCGCAGCGTAGGAATCAATGCCCGCCTGTTGCAGAACTGCCGAGATCTTGGGGCCGATGCCCTCGATGACGGTCAGATCGTCGTCGTTCTTCTCGGCAGCTGTGGAGCGTTTGGGCAGGATGGGCGTTGTTTCGCTCATAGGGACATCCGTCACCGCCGCAGACGGCGCAGGCGCTGCGACAGACGGTTCGATGACAGCAGGAGACACTTGTGGCTGGGCGGTGGAAGCGGCGGCTGGCACAGTCCCGACGCGGCCGCCGCTAGCCTCCGCCTGCGCGATGGCATCGCCCAGGCTCTCGGGCACTGTTGGCTGTGCGGCGACGCTTTGCCGATCCGCAGCCTTTTGCCGCAAACTGTCCCACAGCCACCAGACGAACAGGACAACAACCAGCAGGAGCAGTAGCCAGACCCAGAGTGGCGTATTGCGCCGGGCGGCCTCCTGTTGTGTCGTCGCAGCCATGGCGGGTGCAACCAGAGTGCCCATGTCCCTTCAGGGCACAACGAATCCTGAAGATTCTTCACGCCCACACGCGCTGCTTTCAAGGTTGGTGGAACGAAGCCATACTCTGGCGACGGTCGATCTTGCCGGTCGCAGTGTCGGCAAAGGCGGGCAGATACAGCAGCCGGCGCGGCGCATGGTAGCGCGGCAACTTCTGGCCGAGCGCCCTCAGCAGATGGACTTCCGGGTCGTCATCCAGCGGTAGCCCTTCTACTACCATGACGACCTCCTGCCCCAGCCGATCATCGGGGAGGCCAGCCACAAAAAAACGACGCCGAGCCAATCCCAGCTCCGGCTGCTCGGCCGCCACCCGCGCAGCGGCAGCCTCCACCTGCTCGACCTGAACCTTGACCCCACCCGAGTTGATGACGTTGTCCCAGCGCCCAAGCCACACAAAGGTTCCATCGGGATAGATTTCAACCTGGTCGTTGGTCTGCACTGTGGCTCCCCCCGTCATCGGGCCCCTGATGTGCAGACAGCCGCGCGCATCGCTGCCCAGCACGACACCAGGCAGCGGCACAAAGCGACCGTCGGCGCTGGAACCGTTCATGCGGCGCAGCGCCACATGGGTCGCGGTTTCGGTCATTCCATACGTATGATAGACCGGTGCGGCAAGCTGCCCAATCCGCGCCTCCAGCGTGGCGCTGACTGGCCCACCCCCAACCAGGATCGCGGCCATGCCATCGAGGAGTCGGCGGTAGCGCAATGAGCGCGCAGTCTCCTCGGGGAAGCAGGAGTCGCTGCTGGCGATCAGTGCAATATCCAGGAGTGACTGAAGCTGAAGCGGCACAAAGGCAGCAAAGTCGATCTGTGCGTCGTCGGCAAGGCCGGCAAACGGATCGCCCGCCGGCTCGACGAGGCACATGTCCAGGTCGAGCACACAGCCGCGCACGAGCATCATGCGGCCGGCGATGTAGTGGGCGGGCAGGGCAACGAGTGCAACGTGATGCGGCGCCAGACCCAGCGCCGCCCCGGTCGCCCGCGCGCTGGCTTCCATCTGCTCACGCGTCAGCCAAATCGGCTTGGGCGCGCCCGTAGAGCCGGAGGTACGCACCTCGAAGGCAGCGCCCCCACACAACCATGCCTGCATGAAGTCGAGTGCTGCGCACGCGTTGTCGCTGAGGCCTGGCCCGGCCCGCCAGGCACCGGCACGAATCTCGTCGGCACAGTACCGAACGGCACCCAGATCGATTTGCATGGCGCTCACGCAACGTTGCGCTGCAGCGCAACTTCCAGCGCCGGCGCTGCAGCCAAGGCCAGTTCGGCAGCACGCCGGTCGTATAAAGGCGCCAGGAACTCCATGAAAACGATGCGAGCCGCCTCCGGTTGCTGTATCTGGTGAGCCACCCCGCCGTCCCCTGGAGTACAGAGGGGCGCACCCTTGCTCTGGCACAGTGGACGCATCGCTTCGAGCAGCCATACTGTCAACGCAGCGACGCAGGCCACGCGACCTCCATCAGTCATGTGAAAACTCCTTGCATCGTTGCAGGGTCGGGGCGGCGTTGGCACCAAGCAGTGGCCGCGTCCCATCAGGTTTGATTCGATTCTACCATGTGTGCTCGCCAGTACCCGATCCGGCAGGCAGATCGGGCGGGGTGCGGTATAATGATGCACGGTAAGAAGAATTGCGAGGGAATCCATGCGCTTGAGACTTCATCTGATCGCCATACTGGCTGTTGTGCTGGCAGCCACCCTGAGCGCCTGTCAGGGAGAGCACAGCAGCCAACTCCCCAACGGCGCCGAACGCGTCGACCTCGACCTCTTCCCGTCCGGCATCGGCCGTGGCTATCCGCAAGGTCTGCTCGACGACGCCGGTCCACCCGAATTGCTGGAAACGGGCACGGTGCCCCCCGAGTTCACCTTGCTGCTGCCAGATGGGCGCCATACGTCGCTCTCAGACATGAAAGACAGGCCGGTGCTCATCAATTTCTGGGCGACATGGTGTCCGCCGTGTCGCGCCGAGATGCCCGAATTGCTCCAGGCAGCGCGCGACTACCCAGACCTCGTCCTGTTAGCCGTCAACGTGAGCGAGGCGCCCGGCGACGTGAGCAAGTTCGCCGAGCAGTTCCGCATGGACGTACCGGTCGTCATCGACCCAACCGGCACGATCAGCGATCGCTACAACATCACCGGCCTGCCGACCAGCGTCTTTCTCGCCCCAGACGGCACCGTCGCCTCAGTGCGCCCCGGTGCCATCGACCGGGCCGTGATTGACAGCGTGCTCGGCCGCTAGCGATGGTCCCCTCCTTACCCCATGTCGACTAAAAGTACGCAGGCACAGCGCATCGCTGCTGAAGCTGCACAGATGCATGGCGACGAGCACAAGGCGCGCGGCCATGCCGTCGTGGCCGCCTATCGTCTGCAGACGAACGATCTGCCGGAAGGTTTCACCACAGCCAGGATCCACGCCATCACTGCCCAGGGGGTGGAAGCGCTGACACCGCTCGCCCACATGGAAGGGATCGCCAAACCGTTGGCGCTGGATGCCGAGGATGTGAATACACTCGTGCGCATGAGCGGTAGCCCCTTCACAGCAGACTGGATCGGGCGCACAGTGGAGGTGCGCACGGTACGCCGCAACGGCCAGCACGTACTGCGGCTCTATGCGCCCGGCGCACCGACACCGCCGGTCGTTCAGCCGGTACCGCCAGCCCCGCGCCGCCGTGGATTGCGCTCGGCAGTCGGTTTCGTGCTGATTCTGGGATTGGCGCTGCTGGCCGTCTATCTGGTAGAACAGGGGCCAGCCCTATGGACGTTGCTACAAGATCTGCTCTCATCCATCGAAAGGTAGGAAACCGTGGCAAATCCCGAAGATTTTGAAATGATTCCTGAGCAGGACCCGCGTTCACCGCAGCAGAGCAGCCACCGCAGGTGGTTCTGGATCGCCGGCATCGTGCTTTTTGGTATTTTTGCCTTCTCCGTCGGCATTGGCTGGGCGACGCTCTCAAATCGCCTGGGACCAGGCTCGGCCACCGAAGTGCCTGTGGCAGCAGCAACTTCACAGGTGACGGCTACTCCATCGCCGCAGGCCGACGCAACCGCCACGCCCCTGAACACAGCAACGCCGGTCGCTCCTCCCGCAACTACGGCGGCGCCCACCGCTACAGCGCCGCTCGCACCGACCGGCGTGCCCACGCGCGTCTGTACCGTGCCGCTCGATTCGCAGTTCGTGCCTGTCTTCGATGCGGGCACAATGGGCTGCCCGATCGCAGCCACCTCCATTGTGTGGGCAGCCTATGAAGACTTCGAGCGCGGCGCAATGCTGTGGCGCAGCGATACAAATCTTTCGTACATCCTCTACGCAGACGGATCGTGGGCGCCCGCTAATGAGATGTGGAATGGGCAGGAGATTCCCTCGCGCGGCGCCCCGCCGGCGGGACGCTACCACCCAGAGCGCGGCTTTGGGTACGTGTGGGGCGTACGCGACGATGTCTTCGTGCGGCTGGGCTGGGCAACGATGCCAGAAAAAGGCTTCTGCGCAGCCGTACAGCCCTTCGAACAGGGCTTTGCCCTGGCCAGCGCGCTGGTCAGTTCCTGCACACCCGACAATCTGTATAATCAGGTCTTCGACCCCGGCTGGCAGCTGCTCCTGATAGGATTCGACAACACAGGCCGCTGGCGCAGCGCAGCCCAGACAGTGCGGCCACCCATCACACCAACATCCCCAGCCCAACAGCCGGCCACGGCAACCGCAACATCGACTGCCGTGGCCAGCACCGCAGCGCGGCCGCCACAGAACGGTATCTTCATGGCGCGCCCTGGCCAGGTCGCCGCACTGGACGGCCAGTTCAACGATTGGCCCGGCCCATGGATTCCGCTCAACACGGTGATGCAAGGGCAGGAACAATGGGGCGGAAGCAGCGATCTCGCCGGTGCGTTCCAGCTGATGTGGTCGACAGACGGCCTCTACATTGCCGTGCAGGTGACCGACGACGTACTGCGCGCCGCTCCGGATGGGAGCGACCAGTGGCAAGGAGACGGCGTGGAGGTCCAGTTCGACCGGCGGCTGGCCGACGATTTCGCTGACACACGCGCTAACGACGACGACACACAGATCGGACTGGCGCCGGACACAGCATTCGAATCTCTGCGCGGCTATCGCTGGCTGCCGTTGGCCGCCGAAAGCCGCTTCAATCCGCCCAGCGCCGTGACCGTCGCCCCCGGACAGTACAACCTGGAGGTGCTGGTGCCGTGGCTCTATTTCGACGTGAGCAGTTCGGATTTGCAGCCCGGTACCAACTTCGGCTTCAATCTCAGCCTCAACGACAACGATGCCGAGGCGCTGGCCCAGCAGACGGTACTCTCTGCATCGCCGGCGCGCACAACCTATGACAATCCGACCGAGTGGGGCACGCTGGTGTTGGGAAGATGACACGATCCAGAAATGACAAAATATGGAGCACACTTACCAGAAAGTGTGCTCCGCCTGTGGTAGCGTGTTGCATACATTCTGGATGCGCGACAGGCATCCACTCTGAATCTCCCAAATGGTAAGGGCAGCAGCATGATTTTACGGATCAATCGAACAGAACAAGAGGTCGCCAGTGGCCCGGGTGCGCTGCTGGTCTATGTCCTGCGCGACGAGTTGGGCATGACTGGCACCAAGATCGGCTGCGCAGCCGGTATCTGTGGCTCGTGCACAGTGATGATCGACGGTGTGGCGACGCGTTCCTGCATCACCCCGTTGGCACTGGCCGAAGGCAAAGAGATCACCACGATCGAGGGACTGGTGGCCGAGAACGCCAACGGTACACTCACGCTGCACCCCGTGCAGCAGGCATTTGTCGACGCACAGGTGCCGCAGTGCGGCTGGTGCATGAGTGGCCAGATCATGACTGCAGTGGCATTTCTCCAACAGAACCCCGCACCGACCGAAGACGACGTCGTCGAAGCCATGGCCAACAACTACTGCCGTTGTGGCTGCTACTATCGTATCAAACAGGCCGTCGTTGCTGCAGCAGACGCAATGGCCGTTGCCCCTATGTCGCAAGAGGTGAGCGCATGAGCGACAAACCGTCCGTGCCAGAGTCGCTCGAAGTAGAACCGGCACCCGCCGTGCCCGTCGAGCAGTCCAAACAGCCGGCAACAAAAAAGAGACGCTGGCGCCCCTCGCGCCGTGGCTTTCTGATTGGACTGAGTATGGTCGGCGGCGGGCTGGCCCTGGGCTATGCCTATGGCGTGCCGTGGGTGCGGTTGCGCCTCGCCGGCGTCTTCGAAGGCGCTGAAGGTCCTCCCGGCAGCTACCCAGAAGATCCGACAGCGTGGTTCGAAGTTCTACCGGACAGCCGCATGCGCCTCTACTTGATGAAAGTCGAGATGGGACAGGGCGTGCATACGTCGCTGGCGCAGGTGGCTGCCGAAGAACTGGGCATTGCCTGGGAAGACCTCGACGTGGCGCAAGCCTCCACCGGCCGCGACATGGGCAACTCGCTCATGACCAGCGGCAGCAGTTCTGTGAGCAGTGTCTTCGAGCCGTTGCTGGCAGCAGCAGCCACCTTCCGCGCCATGCTGGCCGGCGAAGCGGCCACCATCCTGGGCATCCCCTCCGAGCAGGTCGTCATCAGTGGGCGCACCTTTGCTGCCCAGCAAAACCCCGAACAGCAGGTCGACTTTTACACCGTCGCCACCAGCAAGAGCGAGTGGGAAGTGCCGAAAGAGCCGGTTCCGGTCAAAAACTGGCAGGAATACAAGGTCATCGGCCAGCCGCTCCAACGCGTCGATATCCCAGCCAAGGTCACCGGCCGTGCCATCTATGGCATGGACGCACGGCTGGATGGCATGAAGTATGGCGCGGTCGTACGCCCTCCCACCCTCTCAGCCGCAGTGAAGTCGCTGGGCGCAGGCACTGCAGCCGAGATGCCGGGCGTCGTCAAAGTCGTCGTGGAAGATGATTTTGCCGGTGTCGTTGCAGACTCACGGACAGAGGCATATGCCGCTGTGGCGCAGATGAGCAGTGAGTGGGATGAAGGCCACCTTTGGCAGCAGGCCGAGCTGGAGGCTATCGTCACCGTAGGTAACGGCAACGGTATCACCATTCAGGACGTCGGCAACGCAGCGCTGCTCCTGCAGGAAGAAACCAGTGTCACCGCAGAGTATCGCACCCCCTTCGCCATCCATACGCCGCTGGAGGCGCAGGCCGCGCTGGCCGACGTGCAGCCCGACCGCGTCCGTGTCTGGTGCTCGACGCAGGGGCAGGGGTTCGTGCGCAGCCAGGTGGCCACAGCCATCGGCGTCGATGAGAAGATTGTGGAAATCATCCCCACCTACCTGGGCGGTGGGTACGGGCGCAAGGCAGGCTGGGAGGTCGCTATCGAGGCAGCACGGCTGGCCAAGGCAGCGGGCGTGCCCGTGCATGTGGGCTGGTCACGCACCGAGGACATGCGCTACGGCTACTTCCGCCCCATGACGCACCACAAACTCTACGGTCGCGTCGACGGCGAGGGCAACCTGCTCGCCATGGAACACCGCCAGGCAAGTGGCGATGTCGCATTCGACTTCCTGCCGCCCTTCATGAGCACAGTCATGGGTGCAGACTTCGGCGCCTACCGCGGGGCCACCATCCGCTATGACGTGCCGAACAAACGCACCGTGGCCTGGCGCTGCGAACTGCCGCTGCGCACAGGCTGGTGGCGTGGGCTCGGTCTGCTGGCCAACACCTTCGCCGTGGAGAGCTTTATGGACGAGCTGGCATCAGCCGCAGGCATCGACCCCCTCACCTTCCGCCTGCGCAACCTGAACGACGACGGCGATTCCGGCCGGCTCAAAAAGGTCCTGCAAGCAGCGGCCGACCTGGCCGGCTGGAACACGCCTGCCCCCGCAGGGCGCGCACGCGGGATTGCCGGCACGATCGACGTGGGCACGGCTGTTGGCATGGTGGCGGAAGTTTCGGTCGACACAGCGACAGGCAAGATTCGTGTGCACAAGGTCTCAGCCGCCATGGATTGCGGCCTGACCGTCAATCCCGACGGCGCCAAGGCGCAGGTCGAAGGCAACGTCATGTGGGGTGTGAGCTCGGCGTTGCTGGAAGAGATGACCGTCGAAAACGGCCAGGTCGTGCCGGCTAACTTCGACAGGTACCCGCTGCTGACAATGAAAGAGGCACCAGACGTACAAGTCGTGCTGCTGGAGGCAGGCGACGGCAAGCCGCGTGGCGTAGGAGAACCGCCCATCGGCCCAATAGTACCAGCTATTGCCAATGCCGTTTTCGCCCTCACAGGCAAACGCCTTAACCAACTTCCCATGAACGAGTCCCGTGTCAAAGCGGTGATTGGATAAAGCCTGCAGGCCACGGCTCAGGCGGATTGGACGGATTTTCTGATCCGGTTGAACCCCCAAACCGCCCAATGGATAAACTTTGCCCCTTGCGCCGCCTCCTTTTTCGTGCTATTACGTCAGTATCTGATAGTGATGCTCGAAGAGAAGTATTTGTCGCTGGTGCAAGCGCGATCGTTGTGACCCGGCAGCAGCACACACACAAAGGATTGCAAGTATGTCAGCCTTATGCGTCGAATGTGACGCCGAACTGAATCTGAACGGGC
>CAIRNL010000319.1 GCA_903879975.1 uncultured Chloroflexota bacterium
CTCATCAACACGGCGCGCGGCGCGCTGATCGATGAAGTGGCGCTCTGCGACGAGCTGGGCAAAGGCCGTTTCTTTGCATTCTTGGATGTCACGGACCCCGAGCCGCCAGCACCCGATAGCCTCCTGCGCCGGCTGCCCAACGTCGTTGTGACGCCCCATCTTGCTGGCTGCATCGACGACTGCAGTCGGCTAGGGGAAATGGCCGCCGAGGAACTGCGCCGTTTCTTTGCCGGGGAGCCGCCAATCTGCCGCATTACACCGGAGCAATTCGGCCGGATTGGGTGAGGAATGCCAATGGAACGCGGAGAACGCAGAGGGGGCAGATGTTCGCTGGCCGGATTTGCGCCATGCCTGCCTGATCCATGCTGTCCGCACGGGATTTCGAGCAATTGCAGGCCGCTGCCATGCTGCTAGAACGACCCCGTGACTTTTTCGCCATTCCCCCGGGAACACTGCGCCTGACCCGGATCGACGCTGGCGACGATCCGTCACGCCACTGCTACCTCTTTGTCGGCGACGCCACCGCAGCTCCCATGACGGCGCTCTGGCCAGATCCAGGGGCGACGCTGCCGGCACCCCGCCCGGAATCGGAGCTGCCTTTTCGCCTCAAGATCATCCATTTCAACGACCTGCACGGCCACCTTGTCCACTTCTCGCGGCACGGAACGCGGCCGGTTTTTGCACAGATCGCCGGCCACCTGAATGCCCTGCGCAGCCGTTACTACGGCCATCCTCAGCGCGGGGTGCTGGCTTTTTCCGGCGGCGACGACTCAGTCGGCAGCGTCTTCGACGCGCTCTTGGGCAGCGATACCGCCAGCTATCGTGCCCACGCGGCCTATCGTCTCTACTCAGCAGCGGGGATCGATGCCTGTGTCATGGGCAACCACGATCTCGATCTTGGCGTGCGACGGCTGGCGCACGCGTTGCGTACAGATGCCCGCTTTCCCTTGCTCACCGCCAACCTGGCCGGTTGCTCGTGGTTGTCCGGTCTCTACTTCCCGGCCGCACTTCTTGTAGTCAAGGGCGTGCGTGTCGCAGTGGTCGGACTCACAACCCCCGCACAAATTGCGCCGCAGCCGGACTCGACGCTCAACTTCGTCGACCCCGTCGGTGTGATGCGTAACCTGCTGCCCATGCTACACGAAGTCAGCGATGTGGTGATCGTGCTCAGCCATCTTGGCTACAGCCTGGAATCCAGCTCGGCCAGCGTGCTCGGTGTCGGCGATGTCGAGCTGGCACAAGCGTTGCCGCCTGCTTCCGTCCACGCTATCATCGGCGGCCACACGCACCACGCGCTCAACGAGCATGGCCTCAGCCCGTTGAACATTGTCAACGGCATTCCGATTGCACAGGCTGGCAAGCTGGGCGAATTTGTGGGCGAGGTCGACATCACCGTCGGGCGTCACGGCGCAACAGTGACAAGTGTTCATCTGACACCCACGGTGCATCTGCCGGTAGACGAGGCGTTCGAGACTCGCCATGTGCAGCCCTTGCTCGACGCCGTCGTCCCGATTTTCCATGAGCCGTTGGGATGGGCGGTCGAGAACGACGATCTGAGCGTCGACGCCGTGCGCAACGACTTCGCCGCCGGCGAGTCGGCTCTCTGTAACTTCATTGCCGACGCGCTGGTCGAGCGCACACGGCTGGCAGGCTATCCAGTCGACTTCGCAGCCATCGATGCCTCCTGTATCGCCGCTGGCGTACCGGCCGGGTCGATCACCTACGGTGACTGGTTTGCCGTCATGCCCTTTGCCGACACGATTCGGCTGTGCCGAATCTCAGGTGCCGAGTTGCAACAGTTGCTTGCTGACAACGCGCGCCGCGCGGATCGACCCGACGAGGCGCACACCGAGCGCGGTTTTCTACATTTCAGCCGCGCTCTACGCTATCGCATCCGCCTAGGCACAGCGCGCGCAGAGGCCACGGCTGCCGGCGTAACAGTCAACGGGAAGCCGCTCGATCACGTGCTCGACCGCGAATTTGTCGTTGCCTGTACCAGCTTCATGCACATGCTGGCCAACACTTGGCAGCAACAGTCGTCCCGTCAATGGCAGATGCAGTGGTTTGACCCGCATGCGCTGCAGCAGGAGGATATACACCGTTTTCTGCGCGACGAACTGGTCGCCTATATTCGTGCACACGGCGGGGTGACCGCAGACGGCGGCTGCCGGCGCGATGGACGACTGGTGGTGGAGGATGAGGGAAATGAGAGAGATGAGACGAATGCGACGGATTTTTCGCAATGACGGTCGGGCGGTGATTGTGGCGATGGACCACGGATTGATCGACGGCCCATGCCCGGGGCTGGAACGTCCCGGCGAAACGATCGCCAAGGTAGTGGCCGGCGGTGCCGACGCGATCCTCACGTCCTACGGCGTGGCACGGCGCTTTGCCGGGGAACTGGCCGGGCTGGGACTGATCCTGCGCGTCGACGGGGGCGCAACCAGCCTGGGGAATCGCAGCGGGTCAGGCGCGACCTTCTTTGGGGTCGATGAGGCGCTACGCCTGGGCGCAGATGCGGTGGCAGTCTCGGCTTTCCCCGACTCACCCGTCGAGGTGGAATCGCTGGAGCGGCTCGCTCACGTGATTGCAGCCGCGCACGAATGGGAACTGCCCGTGATGGCCGAGATGGTGCCCGGCGGCTTTGACAGCCCGCCGGACAAGCGCACGTCGCACGCCATCGCCCTTGCCGCGCGCGTCGCCGCCGAACTGGGCGCCGATTTTGTCAAAACACCCTACTGCGCCGGCTTCGAGCAGGTGATCGCTGGCTGTTACGTGCCGCTTGTCGTGCTGGGCGGCGCTAAACGCGGCGACGAGGCGGCGATGCTGGCCGACATCCGCGCCGCCATGGACGCAGGCGGCGCTGGTTGTGCCATCGGCCGCAACATCTTCCAGGCGGAGAACCCAACCGCGATGACGGCAGCGGTGGCACGCGTGGTGCATAGGGAGTAGACGGCGTCGCAGGTGGAGGCCGGCCAGCGCGCGGGTCTGAGCGACGGGATAGGGTCAAGCCGGTTCTCTCGTTCGAGATCATGCCTCGGCCGGCGTGTCGGCAGGTTCTCCGCCGGTCAGCCCGGCCACGCGCTGCACGGCTGCCTGGTAGCCAGCAAAGCGCGCCCCATAGCGTGCAGCCGCGTGCGCGTCGGGTTCGACAGTCGCCAGCGGCAGCCGCCACCGCACAACGGCGGCCTGCAGATCGCCGAGGAGGCCGGCGCCCGTTCCAGCCAACAGCGCTGCCCCACGCGCCGGCCAGTTTGCGCCGTGAGCGACCTGCACAGGGGTGCCGGTCATCGCAGCCAACAGCGCGGGCCAGTGCGGGCTGTGCGTAGCGCCCCCCGACATCCACAGCCGCGCCGCCGGCAGGTGTGCCGCTGCCAGGGCGTCGAGCGCCCAGCGCACCTCAAACCCGATCCCCTGACAGAGGGCAGCCATGATTTCCGCGCGGGTGTGATTCAGGCGCAGCCCAAGAAAGCCGCCCGGCGCGTGGCCGGCCTGCACGCTGCCGCCCAGGGGCAGAAAGTACAGATCGTTGCTGCCGGATGATTGCAGCGCGGCATCGAGCGCAGTGTAGCGCTCGGCGCTGTCAGGATAGAGGACGGTCAGCCACCAATCGACGACGGCGCCAAATCCGCCGAGCAGCTGCGAAGCCGTATACACCCTGGGTACCACATGGAAGTTGAGATCCATACCAGGCGGAAGCTGCTCTAGTTCCGGCGACGATGTCAGGGCGGTGAGCACCCATGCTGTGCCAGAAGCAAGCATCAACTCGCCGGGTGCCAGGATACCCATGCCCAACGCGGCGCAGCACTGATCCTGGCCGCCAGCGACGACGAGCACGTCCGGCGGAAGGCCTGCGGCGGTGGCAACGGCAGGCAGCAGGCGGCCGGCCGGTGTCCCAGCTGGGATCACTGCGCCAAGCTGGCCGATGCCGATACCGGCCAGCGCGCACAGTTCCGGCGACCACGCCCGCACGCTGCGGTCGAAGAGCAACAACTCGGCTGCCTCGGAATAGTCGGTGACCGACCACCCGATCAAGTGTTGGAGCAGAAACCCCTGCACGTCCAGGTACTGTGCTGCATGGGCGGCGAGTTGCGGGCTGTTGCGGGTCAGCCAGGCCAGGATGGCAAGCCCCAGCCCGCCATGCGGATGCCATCCACTGACCTCACGAATGTGGACGTCACGCCCCTGCCTGCACCACTCGGCAACGAGCGGCGCAGCGCGCTGGTCCAGCCACGTAATGAGTGGGGCGAGGGGTGCACCCTGTCTGTCCACGGGTACGATCGACCCAGCCTGCGCAGCGAGCGCCAGCACGGCGATCTGCCCATGCGCTGCGCTCTCTGCAGCGGCTTCGTGCAGAACTGCCAGCAGCGCATGCCAGAGCGCAGCAGCATCCTGTTCGGCCCAGCCCGGCTGCGGCGTCATGAGCGCAACTGGGCGCCGTGCAGTGCTGCGCTCGACGCCCTCCAGATCGTAGACGACGGCCTTGACCGCCGATGTACCGACCTCAACGCCGAGCAGAAGGGGTTCCACGCGCACCGCCTGTGTCAGGCGCTCGCCAGCGGGAAAAGTCGCTGCACCGCCGCCAGCGCGGCTGCCTCGTCCCGCGACGGGGCGAACTCCAACCCGATCTC
>CAIRNL010000320.1 GCA_903879975.1 uncultured Chloroflexota bacterium
GTCTGGATTGGCAGCCTTCATGGCCGGATAGATCGCCTTGAGCATTGCAGCATATTCTTTGCCGTACTCACCCCAGCGCTGCACGCCTCCAGCTGCTCCAGCGTCCGGCTCGTTGTACAGCTCGAAGTAGAGCACTCGAGGCGAACCCAGCGCATCGTTGACACCATCCCCGTCGTAACGTTCCGCCAGCGCGCCCATGAATTCGGCAAATTCAGGCAGATTTTCAGCCGGGATCACGCCCTCGTAATGTGGCGCCGCCCAGGAAGGGTTGCCCATAACCGTCTTCTCCATATTGTAGCAGTGCTGCCCCACGATGGCCGCCACGGCATCAATGCCTGCCCAGTTGAATTTGTCCGGCGTCGTATTCGTCGGTTCGGCGCTGGCCCAGTAGATTTCATTGCGGATGAACGTCGCCCCGCTCGCCACGAAGCCGTCGTGCAGGATGGTGTCCTCGGCAGTCGAACCATAGCGTTGCACACCGTAGAGAGTCAGTTCGCGCAACTGGTAGCACTTGTTACGCATCACATTCGGCATATAGAGCGCTGTATTGTCGCCAGGGTCCACAGCCGGTTGTTGTGCCCTGAGCGGGGCCGCCGAGGTCAGCGCCAGAATCATTGCCACTCCTAGCACGACGGTACAGTAAATCCCGCCGCACATCTGCCGAAAGTCATGTCGCGTCCCCATTGCCTGTCTCATCCTTTCCTCATATGCCTGCAATCACACAAACGGCCTGCGCTGCGTACGGTTGCCATGCCGACATGTTCCATTCTAGCGGCAGCATTGACAGCATTGCAACGGTCTTTTGCCTCTTTTTCTGTGCCAGAATGGCGCACTACTGGCGCTGGATTGCTGGCAGGTTCAGCAGGTAATCATTGAAGGGCGACTGCCAACGCACGATCTGATTGGCACCGCCGACGGCGATCCAAGTATCCCCGTTGGCATCGACCGTGATACCCCATGGACGGCTGTTGGCTGCTGGCAACTTTGCCTCTACATTGGAGACTTCAGTCCCGTTGAACTGATACTGGTAGCGCCCGACACGACCATCGGTTTCACGGGTGTACCAAGTCTGGCGAAAGCCGCTGAGTTCAGTCACGAACAGGCTGTCAGGGCCGCTGCCGGATGGCACGTCGTAGAAGCCCCACAAATTGGTCGTATTCAGTGCAAAGCGGCCAATGGCGTCGTTGCCAGAACCGGTCATCCAGACCTCGCCCGTATTGTCCACAGCGATATCAATCGGCACGGTGCTCGCACCAGCCGGTGCCGGTCTGAACTGCTGCGCTGCAGGTTGAAAAAGTGCCACCGATGTTTTGAATGTTGGGCCGGTGAACCAGGGGCCAGCCGGCGAAAAAGCAACACTCTCCAGCTGTGCGCCCGACATATCAACGTTGTTGCCGTCACTCGGGTTCTTGTCGGCGAACTCGACGGTCGTGTCGGTGGCGGGGTCGAGCCGGCCGAGGTTATCACCCTTTCGCTCCACAAACCAGACATAGCCGCCGCCAGCAGTGATACCAGTCGGCTCAGAGTCAGCCGTTGGGATCGGGTAATAAATGACGGCACCGTTTGCAGGGTCCAGGCGACCAATTTCGTTGCTGTCGAAAGCAGTAAAATAGAGATAGTCGTTGAAGAGCACCAGGTCGTACGGTGTTTTACCAGCAGGCAGATCAAAGTAATCAACTGACGATGCTGCAACGCCGACAATGTCAGCGGTCACCGTAAGTCTGCCGATGGAATCGGCGGCCGGCATGGTGAACCAGAGTACACCAGGGGCAGA
>CAIRNL010000321.1 GCA_903879975.1 uncultured Chloroflexota bacterium
CAACCAGAAAGGTGGGGTTGGCAAAACCACCACTGCCATTAATCTGGCCGCCTCTCTGGCTATTCTGGAGAAAAAAGTCCTCATCATAGACGCTGATCCGCAGGGAAATGCCTCCTCGGGAGTCGGACACCCCACAAACGGGGAAGAAGAGCACACCCTGTACACCTGCCTGGTTCATGACATTGATCCGCGCAAGGCCATTATTCCAACTGAAACGCCCAACCTGTTCCTCCTGCCCTCCAATATTGATCTGGTAGGTGCAGAACTGGAATTGATTAACATGCCAAACCGCGAGTACATCCTGCGCGGCGTGGTTGGTGAACTCAGAAACGACTACGACTACATTTTTATAGATTGTCTGCCATCGCTTGGACTGATTACCGTTAACGCACTGGTGGCTGCCGATACTGTACTGATTCCCGTGCAGTGCGAAATGTTCTCTTTCGAAGGCCTCGCCAAGCTGAAGAACACCATTGATATGATCCGTCAGGGCTTTAACCCGAATCTGCAGGTGGAAGGTCTGCTCATTTCCATGTACGACAGCCGCCTGCGACTGGCCAATGCTATTGTGGAAGAGGTGCGGAACAGCTCCAATGATTACGTGTTCGAAACTATTATTCACCGAAACAGTCGCGTGGCGGAGGCTCCCATGTCGCATACCCCAGTGGCTATGTACGATATCTCCAGCAAAGGCGCTACCAACTTTTTTAACCTTGCAGAAGAATTCCTGAGAAAAAACCAGAACTGAGATGGCTAAAGCAAAATTTGAGACGGGAGGAATCAAGGCGCTGCTCGGAAATCCCAAACAACTCGAAAAGGCAGTACAGGAACACCCCGCAGAGGTGGTACGCGAACTGGCCACCACGGTGGCTATGATTCCGATCGAACAGATCAAAACCAACAGCGGCCAGCCCAGAAAGGCTTTCGACAAGGATGCGCTGGAGGAACTCGCCGCGAGCATCAAGGCACACGGCATCATTCAGCCTATTACGGTGCGCCGTATTCAGGACAAGGAGTATCAGATTATTTCCGGTGAACGACGCTTCAGGGCTTCTCAACTGGCCGGACTGAAGGAGCTCCCTGCCTATATCCGACTGGCCAATGATCAGGAGCTCCTGGAAATGGCCCTGATTGAGAATATTCAGCGCGAAGACCTGAATGCCTGGGAAATCGCCGTATCATACGGCCGCTTGTCCGAGGAGTTCAAACTCACGCATGAAAGGCTCTCGGAACGCGTGGGTAAACAGCGATCCACCATTACCAACTATCTTCGTCTGCTCAAATTCGAGGGCGACCCGGATATCAAACGCGGACTGATCGAGAACAGGATCAGCATGGGGCACGCTCGCGCACTCGCGGGTGTGGAGGATTATGCCATGCGAAACTCGCTCTACAAGCAAATCATCGAATCCGATTTGTCGGTAAGAGCCGTTGAGGCGCTGATCGCCAGCTACCAGGATGCCAAGAAGCCAAAAGACGCCAAAAAGGAGGGCCCCATGTCGCCGCAGATGCGCGAGATTCAGGATCGCCTCAATGCCTTCTTTGGTGCCAAGGTCCAGCTGAAACGCGAGCAAAACGGCAAGGGACAGATTGTTATCAAGTTCGCCAACGATTCTGAACTCAATCGGGTTCTCGACGTTATAGGCAACTGATCCTCAACCATTGCCGGCTGAATTTGTTCTAGGTCAATGAACACACTACAAGGAAAAACAGCCCTCATCACCGGGGGCAGCAAGGGTATAGGTTACGGAATTGCCGAAAGCCTGCTCAGGGAAGGCATGAATGTTGCCATCACCAGTCGCTCTGCCGAAGCTGCCGAAGAGGCAGTTTCACGCCTCGCGCAGGCTGGCGCAGGAAAAGTAATTGGTATCACAGCGGATGTGCGCGACTTCGGGGCACAACAGGCTGCTGTCGCCGCCACCCTGAACGCCTTCGGCAGTCTCGATGTACTCGTAGCCAACGCCGGTCTGGGACATTTTGCCCCCGTCACATCCCTGACTCCGGAACAATGGCATGAAACGATTGACACCAACCTGACAGGCGTATTCTACAGTCTGAAGGCAGCACTGGACGCCCTTGTTCAGTCACAAGGCTACTTCATCAGTATCGCCAGTCTGGCCGGCACCAACTTCTTTGCAGCAGGCTCCGCCTACAATGCCAGCAAGTTCGGACTGGTCGGATTCACGCAGGCAGTCATGCTTGATCTGCGCGAACAAGGTGTGAAATGCTCCACCATCATGCCCGGTTCGGTAGCTACTCATTTCAACAACCACACACCCAATCCGGCTGATTCATGGAAAATACAACCAGAAGATATTGGCCAGATGGTAGCCGACCTGCTTAAAATGAACCCGAGAACGCTGCCCAGCAAAATCGAGGTCCGGCCCAGCAAGCCGGGTTAAAGGGCTTTCAATATTGTGGCACTAAAAAAAACAGCCGGTCAGTTTGAAACTGTCCGGCTGTTTTATAATCGGGTGGTCTGAACGCTGGATCAGAGTGCAACGTGCCTGAAGGCAGTTACAGTCAGGTCTTTGTCGAGACTCTTGAGATACTGGTCAACGGTCAGGTCGCCATTCTTAACGAACTTCTGGCTGAGCAGCGTGCTCTCCTGGAAGAACTTGTTGAGGC
>CAIRNL010000322.1 GCA_903879975.1 uncultured Chloroflexota bacterium
CGCCGTGCTGAGCCACTGACCTGTGGAGGGCGCCGGCGGTTGATTCAACGTAATGAGAACCAGCCAGAAGGGTAGTGAGCCAAGCGTCAACAGCAGCACACGTGCGAAGCTGTCGTCGAGCGCAGGGTCAATGATGTGTGGGATACGCGTATGGCCGCCGGCGCGCGCTTCCCACAGCAACTGCAACCCGGCAGGATAGGCGACTGCCGAAATCAGCACAGGCAGGCCCCCTAACAGGACCGTGCGCCAGGTGGCGTGTTGCACCTGCGCCAGATTCACGACGACTACCCCAGCGAAGATCAGCAGGGTAAAAAAGACACCGCGCAACGGCACGCGCTTGCCATAGATGAGTAGGACAATGGGCGAGGCGATAACGGTCGTCTGCCACGTCGTTGCAACGACCCAGCCTGGCGCATACGAGGCTGCAAACGTGATACCGGCATAGAAGATGCCAAAGCCAACCGTGCCCGCCGCCAGCCAGAAGAGCCAGTGGCGTTGGAAAAGGCGCAGCGTGTCGAGCAACAGTCGCCTACGGCCAATGACGATGGGGCCGGCTACGAGAAAGAGTGTCATCCACAGATAACGCAGGCTGGCTGACCACACCCAATGACCGCCATCTAGGCTCATCGCGCGGTTGAGGACGAAGGTGCTGCTGAAGAAGAGCGCTGCCAGCAGCCCGCTGCCGAGCAGGTACAGCATGGAATTGTTCTGGCGGCTGTTCATTGCGCGCCACTGCGCAGATCAGCGCGCTTGCACTTGCTGAAGGGCTTGTTCGACATAAGGTATGAGATTCTTGACAATGACGGTATAGCCGGCACCGGTGGGATGGATAAAGTCGGGCTGATTGAGTGCGCGGTCGCCGGCAACGCCTTCGAGAAAGAAGGGCATGAGGATGGCACCGGTTTCGTCGGCCACGCGCGGGTAGATGGCGCGAAAGTCACTGACGAACTCACTGCCCAGATTGCGCACCATCTCCATGCCGGGTAACACTACGACTGCACCCTTTGTCTGGATGCGCTCCACCAGCGCAGTGATGTTTCGCGCAGTCAACGCTGGGTCGATGCCGCGCAGGCCGTCGTTGCCGCCGATGGCCAGGATGACGATGTCTGGCTGCTGCTGCAGGAGCCAATCGATGCGCTGCAGCGTGCCACTGCTGGTCTCGCCGCTCACGCCGGCATTGACGACGCTCACGGCGTGGCCTGCCGCCTGCAGCGCTGTCTCCAGTTGTGCTGGGTAGCTTTCCTGCTCCCCGACGCCAAATCCTTCGGTCAGGCTGTCCCCGATGGCGAGCACCAGGAATTCGTCGGCTGGCATAGATACCGGGGCGCGGGTCGGCGTAGCAGGCGGGCGCGGCGCGCAGCACACCAACACCAGACCTAGCGCAACCGTCGCCAAAACCTGCCAGGCAGAGCGCCCCGTATGCGGCAACATCAGACCCCCTAGCCGTATCCGGCGTGTCAACACACCCATGTCAACTTGTTTCCTACTCGTCTTCGGTCTGCAGCCGCAAGAAGTGGATGGGCCGGCGGTGCAGAATACTGATCGAGGCGACCATCCCCACCAGCATCACTGCTGCAATTGTAATCGCAACCATTGCCAGGCTGGCATTGGGCAGGAAGCGATAATCCAGTTCAAAGAGCCACGTCATGATAGCCCAGGCGGCTACCTGCGCCATGAACAGCGCCACACTGGCGCTGAGCAGGCCGAGCAGCGCATTCTCCAACGCAAAGACCGCCGCCACCCAACGACCCGTGGCACCCAGTACTTTGTAGTAGGCGGCTTCCTGCACCCGGGCCAGCCGCGTCGCATAGACCGAACTGATGACGATCAGCAGTCCGGCCAAGATGCTGAACGCGCTGAAGAAACGTACCACCTGTGTAATGCGCTGCACGACGGAGGCGAACTGCGCAATGGTGGCGCTCACATCGATGACGGTGACGTTGGGGAAGGCTGCAACCATGCGGTTTTGCAGCGCTGCGATTTCGTCTGGCGCCACGCGCACACCCGTGAAGATCGTCTGTGGCGCGCTGCGCAGCACGGATGGCGCGAAGACAAAGCCAAAAAAAGGCTGCACCGATCCTGCACCTTGCTCGCGGATGCTCGTGACCGTGGCCTCCAGCGGCACCCCCTGGATGTTGAAGGTGAGCAGATCACCGACCTCGATGGCGCGCGCTTCGGCTGTTTCCTTCAGAACCGAGACGGGATTGATGGTGTCTGCGTCCCCAAAGAGCGAATCGCCGCGGAAAAGTGTCTCGCCTTCGGCCAGCGTGTTGCGGTAGGTGAGTGTGTACTGGGGCGCGCGGCGGCCTTCGCCGCTGCCTGCCTCTTCTCCGTCGCCCTCGTCACTGCCCTCTTCGCCCTCCGGGCTGCGGCGTGGCGTCTCACCGTTGACGGCCAGCAGTGCAGCACGAATTGCAGGCACATAGTCTGCCTCCATGCCTAGTACGGCTGCAAACGCTTCCTGCTGGTCGGGCTGGATGTCGAGAAAGAAGACGTTCGGAGCAGTGGGTGGGTAGGATTGTACGAAGCTGGCGCGCAGGTTCTGTTCGATGACGAAGATACAAAAGAGCACGCCCAACGCTGTAGAGAGAATGATGACGATTGCACGCGTCCCGTTGCGCGGCCGGAAGAGACCGCGCAGCGCCTGCCGCAGGGGCAGCCATCGCACATCCCAGCGCCGGAGCAGCCACAGCGCACCCTCCGTCAATAGTGCCGCAATCAGCAGCAGCGCCAGCGCGCCGCCGGCAAACCACAGCGCCGTGCGCAGATCGCCCAACTGCCAGATGACCAACCCGGTGAAGAGCCCGAGAATGAGCAGCAGGGTCAGCGCAAAGGGCAGGCGATTGACGATAGACGGCTCCTCCTTGCGAAAAATGAAGCTGGGGCGCACACTCTCCAGCCGGTAGAGCGGCAGAAAGGTGAAGAGCAGTACGACGCCCAGCCCGAGCAGCGCACTCTCTCCCACTGCGCGCAGCGAGATGACCAGTTCGATATCGGGCGGCAGGAACCCCCTGAGCAGTGCTGGGAGTGTCCACTGCAGCGCAATGCCGAGTGCAATGCCCAAGAGGGCGCCGAGCGCGCCCAGCAGCAGCACCACGATGTAGAAGTTGGCAAGGATGAATCGGCTGTCGGCGCCGAGCGTTTTGGCAATGGCGATTGTGCCGTGGCGCTCGCGCAGGAAGGCGGCCAGCGAACTCTGGATGCCAATGCCGGCCAGCATGAGTGTGAAGATGCCCACCAGGCTTAGAAAGAAGAGGAAGTTGGTGAAGAAGCGCTCCACGCCCGTGCGCGCAGTGCGAAAGGTGTCGATACGTACAAAGTCGCGGTCGGCGACGGCGCCGATCATGTCCGCCAGCGCGTCGACAGTGCCGGGGCGCGCGGCTTTGAGCAGCCAGCGATAGGTCACGCGCGATCCAGGATTGACGAGATTGAGCGCGTCCAGGTCGGCAGCGTCGAGCAGCACGCGCGGGCCAAGCGCAAAGAGGGTGGTGGGCCGGTCAGGCTCGAAGGTGATGATGTCGGCAATGGTCAAAGTCGCATCGCCCACCTGCAGAGAGTCGCCAACCTGCACGCCCAACCGATCGAGAAGGGCCTGTTCGACGATGACGCGGCCGGGGGCGAGCGCATCGCGCAGTGCAGCGCCTGAAGCAAGTTCTACAGCCCCGTAAAAGGGCCAGCCAGGGTCAACAACCTTGAGATTGGAGAGCAGCGAGCCGTTTTCGTCGCTGCGGCGCACGACCGAGTAGAACTCCCAAGTGCGGGCTGCCTCCGCTTCCCCCTGCGCTGCAATGGCCGCCACTGCTGCAGTGATGGCCGGGTCAAAGGTGAAGTTCGACTGGACGACGATATCGGCGCCGATCAGCGCGCGCGCATCACGTGTCAGCGCTCGATCGACGCTGTCGCCAAAACCGCGCAGCGCCACGAGTGTCACCATGGAGAGCGCTACGCACAGTACGAAGATCAGTGACTGGCTGCGGGTCGAGGCGAGCTGGCGGCGGATGAAGGTGAAATGAAAGAGGGGCATAGGCGAAAATGTCAATTGACCGTTGCACGTTGGCTGTCTGCATGGATGACTTTCCACTCGTCCGCAACAACTCTGCCGTCGGCCAGGGTGATGATGCGTTCTGCGTGTTCCGCTACATCAGGCGCGTGTGTGACGAGCACCAGCGTGGTCTGCCGCTCACGGTGCAACTGGATGAGCAGGTCGATGATGCCGGCACCGTTCTTCGAGTCGAGATTGCCGGTCGGCTCGTCGGCAAAGATGATCTTGGGGTCGTTGATCAGCGCCCGGCAGATGGCCACACGCTGCTTTTCGCCCCCGGAAAGCTGGTGCGGAAAATTGGCCATGCGTGCGCCCAGCCCGACGCGCGCAAGCAAAGTCCGGGCACGCTGCCTGCCATCCTTGTCGCCGCGCAGTTCGGCGGGAAAAGCCACGTTCTCCAACGCGCTGAGCGACGGTACCAGGTGGAACGATTGGAATACAAAGCCAAACGTGCTGTTGCGGATGGGCGCCAGCCGATCCTCGCTCCAGTCGGTCACGTCGACACCGTCGATGTAGATGCGCCCCTGGCTTGGCTGGTCCAGCCCTGAGAGCACGCTGAGCAGCGTCGACTTGCCGCTGCCGCTGCTGCCCATGATCACAACAAATTCGCCGGGCGCTACAGCGAAGGAGACATCGTCGAGCACGGCAATCTGGCGGTCGCCGATAGGGTAAGCTTTGGTAATGTGGTCCGCTTCCAGGACGGCAAATGAATCGGGTGGCATGTTGGGTATCTCGTTTTGGTCAATATGGCACCGTGCAGAACGTAACGCATGCACTGGCCCATCGGTTCGATTGCGTACTGATTCTAGTGTATGCCGTAGCCAAGCCAACGTCTCAATACCATTCACCTGACAGGAAGGATGACTGGATGTGAAATCAGATCTGTCCAGCCAGCGCTCGTGCTGGCTGCTGCAACAGGCGAGTCTCCACCAACCGCTGGCGCACTCCATCCCGATCCACAGCCGTCGCATGGGCCAGCCACTCGCCAGGGAAGACACCCCAGTGCAGTTCAACCAACCCCTGGCCGGGTTGGCCTGCCAGCATCTGCACCTCGCCATCTGTCGTCCGGGTGAGCGCGTGGGGACGGTCCCGTTTCTCCCGCATGTGATAACCGAGCGCCTCGAGCGCAGCAATGGCTGTCGGCATCTCGGCATGCGAGACCCATAGATCGATGTCGCCCATGGGCCGACATGCGGGCGACGGATAGAGCGTGTGTGCCAGAGCTGCGCCTTTGAAGACGGCCGGGCAAATGTCAACGGACGCCAATGCAGCCAGCAATCGCTGCAATTCAGCCGTGCGTTGCAGTGCCAGGATCGCGGCCTGTCGGTAGAGCATGCGCAGGATTTGTCTCGCTGGCGACGCTGGGTCGGCGGGCAAGCGCAGCGGCTTCACCGCCACATAGAGCAGCGGTGCCAGCCCAAGCTGTCGCGCCTGCTCCACCATCCCCAGCCATTTAGCTTCAGAGAGCGTTGCCAACTGCGGCGCACCCCTGGCTGCAACGGATGGCACTATCACCTTCGGCCAAATCGATGGCGGCAGCATTCGGTCTGTCATTGGCAGTTCCATAGACCTTGGGTTGAACGACAGTACGCTATTCTATAGAATATTCGTTCTTTTGTAAACTCTTCCCAAATTTCATGGGAGTGGCCGCCAGTGCAAAGCGATCTTTGGAGACTCCCCCTGCTGGCCCTGCGGTCATTTCTCGTCGAGATCGCCAATGCCCCAGCGCACAACTTGCCTGCGGTTGCCCTGGACCTTCGGCGAATAAAGATCGTCTAGGTTTGCCGATGCTCCACAATCCACTACAAAATTCGTGCCGTATGGCTACCCTGTGTTTTAAGCGCTGGGAAATAGACTGTTTGATC
>CAIRNL010000323.1 GCA_903879975.1 uncultured Chloroflexota bacterium
AACATACCATGGCGCATGACCCATATTATGATTTGATTTCGCTGCCCCCAGAACCCACCTTCGAGCCCAGTCGCACGGCGCTCCTGACCATCGACCTGCAGTATCTGGATGCCCATCCCAGTGGCTGGATGGGTCGATTGGCGCGCGACCAGGGCAAGCCTGATCATCTCAAGGAGCGGTTTGAGTTTATCCAGGAGATTCTGCCCAATGTGCGTCGCCTGCAGGACGCGTGCCGAGCACACGGTGTGGAAGTGATCCACATCCGCGTGGCCTATCGCACGCGCGATGGACGTGACGGACGGCGAGCGCTCAGTGCCGATCTCGCCAACGTCACCCCGATCGATGATCGCGACAACGATTTCCTGGAAGAAGTCGCGCCGGTAGGTGATGAGATCGTGATCGACAAAACCAGCGCAGGCACCTTCAACTCGACTGCTCTGGACCAGATTCTGCGCAATATGAATATCAACCGGCTGTGGGTGACCGGCATTGTCACCGAAGGGTGTGTGGAGATCACCGCACGCGATGCAGCCGACCGCGGCTTCCTGGTGACGCTGGTCCGTGATGGCTGCGCCTCGTCCACCCACGTGGCTCATGAAGATGCACTGCAGCGTATGGGCGACGGCGACCTGATCAAGGTTCGTACGGTGGAGGATCTGATCGGCGACCTGATTGCCGCACCTGCCACGGCTGGGGACTGAGAGACTGACCTGAAAGCAGTTGATCGCGAAGACACCCAGTGTACAGAGGGCTGGGAAAGGTCCTTCGTTGCCTGCGGCGAGCTTAGCCGAGATCCTTGTCGTGCTGCAGATGGATGAAGAAACTGATATGTTGATACAGAGCAGACAAAGGCAATGACTCGCACGCTGATTCAGGGTAGTTGGATCGTCGCCTTTCAGCATGGCCATCATGCTGTGCTCCGGGATGGCGTCGTCGTCTACGAGGACGACCGCATCGTCCATGTGGGAACGCACTTCACCGGTGAAGTGGACGTCGTCATCCCGGCGGTCGGCAAACTGGTCTCACCGGGGTTTGTCAATATTCACGCGCTGGCAAATATCGATGTTCAGACCCTGGTCTTGGACACTACTGAGGAGGGGCTGGCTGCGTCCGAGAAGACGGCAGTGAATGGCGACAGCCAGCTCGAGCTAAACGAGGAGCAACTGCGCGCCAGTGCGCGCTTTTCACTGCTGCAGTTACTCAAGGGTGGCTCGACTACCCTCGTTGAGATCACGACTATGGCACCCTCGCGTTTCGAGACCCCAAGGGCGGAGGTGCCGTCGTTGGTTGATGCGGCTGCCGAATTGGGCGCCCGTGTCTACGTCTCGCATAAGTTCCGCGCCGGCAGACGTTACTTGACCGCTGCCGGTGTCTGGCGCTACCACTGGGACCTGGAAGCGGCACGGGCCGGCTTGAAATATGCCCAAGAAATTGTGCGCCGCTATGACGGAACGTACAACGATCGTATCCGTACTATGCTTTTCCCGTATCAGTTCGACGCCTGCACCCCCGAACTGTTGGGGGAGGTGATGGATGTGGCCTGCGACATGAACGTGCCGGTACATCTCCACGTGGCGCAAAGTCTCTTCGAGTTCCACGACTCCCTGTCCCGCTATGCCAGGACGCCGGTACAGTTGCTCGACAGTATCGGTTTTTTGAATGAGCGCACGATTTTGGCTCACCTGATCTACACCACGCTGCACCCCGCATCCGGTTATCCGGTGGACGACACGAGCGATCTGTGCATCGTCGCCGACCGCGGCGCTACAGTCGCCCATTGTCCTGTCGTCTACGCTCGGCGCAACCGCATCCTGGGTTCGTTCGCTCGCTACCGAGAGATCGGGATCAATGTCGGGCTGGGAACCGATACTTTTCCCCAGGACATGATCGAAGAGATGCGATGGGCGGCGCTGGGCTGCAAGTGGACCGACCGGGCCGCTAGCTCCGGCTCGGCGCGC
>CAIRNL010000324.1 GCA_903879975.1 uncultured Chloroflexota bacterium
AATCGGGCAGTACCGTTTTTATGTCAGTAGCAATGGCTCACAATGGATCAAGGTGGCTGAAGGAACTTTCCCCGATACCACTGCCCTGCAAACAGTCCCTATCAGTACGTCGCCGACAAATGAAGTGTTCGGCGTGCTGGCCGGCCCCGTTGCGCCCGGCTCCTCCGTCAGCCTCGATCTGATTGCACGGACTGCGCCCGAGCTGGCTCTTGGAACCTATACCAATACAGCAACCATCCTAAGAGCCTTCGATAGCATCTACAGCCCCCTGTACGATCGCAATCCAGCAGACAATCTTGGCGCTGTGGCTGTCCAGGTTGCGCTGACTATGCCACCCACCACGCCGACTCCAACGCCGACGCCGACCCCGACCCCAACACCGACGCCGACGCCCAGTCTGCAGATCACCCAGATCGAACCCAACCAGGGGCTCAACACGGTTCCCAACGAAGTATCCATCCAAGGTGTCGGGCTACGCACCGACTCCCTGTTCACGATCGGCGGCACCCAACTCGAACTCCTCCCTGCAGCGACCTCACTCACCAACAAGGTTGCCGCGCTGGTGCCGGCAGGGATCACCCCGGGCCTCTATGCAGTCGTGGTCAGCAACCCAGACGGTACCAGCGACACGCTGTCTGACGCATACACGGTCATCGATGCCAGCAGACTCGACCTGGCTGTCACCGACAGCGACTTCTGGTTTGAGCCCGCAACGCCTCGCCAGGGTACAGAGATGACGATCGGAATCACTGTCCATCGTTCCGGCGGCAGCCAGACGCTCGACCCGCTCCCTGTCAACTTCTATCTTGACACGGTCGACCCCAGCGGCCTGATCGACACTGCAACCGTGCCCCCTCTTGCGCCAGGCACCGACGTAGTGGACAGCGCAGTCATCGCCTGGACACCCGCCGCGACAGGCGAGCACACGATCTACGCCGTCGTCGACCCGGACGGCCTCGTCGCCGAAGGCAGCGAAGCCAACAACCGCGCCCAGTGGACTTTCAGCGTACAATCCGCCGCTGCCACGGACACGACGCCGCCTGCGCTGAACGCACTCCAGATCGCCGGCGGCAGCCAGTCGACGACCCAGCCGCCCATTCAGCTCGAATTCGATGCGACCGACAACAGCGGCTCTGTCGCCACGATGTATTGGGTCGAGCGGGTCTACAGCAACGCCGCACGCCGTTGGATTCCACTCCAGCAGAGCGGATGGATTCCGTACGCCAGCACCTTCTCGGCGACCCTCAGTGCTGGCGGCGGCCTTCACTATCTGCAAGTATGGGCAGCCGACTCTGCCGGGAACGTCTCCAGCAGTTCCCGGCAGACTTCGATCAACTACCTGCCCGCGCAGGATCGTGTCCGGGCCAACCAGGTTCGCCTCTACCGGCTCAACCTTGCGGCGGGCGAGACCCTGGATGCCACAGTCACACCCACCTCAGGCGATCCCGACCTCTATCTCTGGGACAGCGCCGGCGCGCTGGTCGCCCACAGCAACAACTACGACCTTGCTGTCGACCAGGTGACCTTCGTCGCCCCGGCAGCCGGCACCTACCAGATCGAGGTCTACGGCTATGCAGACGACAGCCTCTACGGCATCAGCCTGTCTCCCACCCTGAGGATTCAACCGTCTGCGGCCAGCAGCCCCAACAGTAAAACGCTGCCGGCGACCCCCAGCGTGGCCGCCGATGCAATCCCGTCAGGACAGCAGGTATTGCCCGCGGCCCCCAACGCAAACGGCATCTACCTGCCGCTGATCGGCAGGTAGACGAAGAGAACCGCTTGAACGTCCGTGCCGGCAGAATGGTTGTAGGAAGTCACCATTCTGCCGGCATCAGTCTCTGGGGGATGCACCCTGCATCCCCTGAAATATGGCCGAACGCCAGTGACTTTGCCGTAGTTTGGTAAAATTTGTCATCCGTCCGATACACTACAGATGGAACTGACGGCAACGATGGATGTCACACTAGGTAGTCTCGTGACAAATGTAGCTGCGCTGCCTTCGCCTTGTACACGGAGTACGGCACGGTGCAGTCAAGCGGAAAAGGATCGGCGATGATTGTGAGCCAAAGCACCCCGATTCTGGCCATCACCATGGGCGACGGCGCCGGCATTGGGCCGGAGAT
>CAIRNL010000325.1 GCA_903879975.1 uncultured Chloroflexota bacterium
GAAGGCAGAACAAGGCGTGACGCGCGGCCCGCTGGACGGCATCTCCCCCGGACTGCCTGCGCTGGAGAAGGCGCGCAAGCTCCAGTCCAAAGCGGCAAAGGCCGGTCTGCTCGACCGCGCTGCGCTGGCGCACACCGACCCGGCTGTGGCAGCGCTCTTCGCCAGTGCGGCTGGCGAGCCACGCTTTGGCGAAGTGCTCTGGCAGATCGTGGCCCTGGCCCATGCCCACGGCGTCAGCGCCGAGGACGCGCTGCGCTCCTACACGGTGCGGTTCCGCCAGCACATGACATCTGAATGAACGGGACACGAAATCAGGGGTGGCATTCGCAGCGTAGGCCCACCTCAGTCCGTGGCGATCCATGCGATGTAGCGGACGCCAGCGGCGAACCGTCGCCAGCAGCCAGCCCTCATCCCATCTACGCCCCGCCCACTTTGACAGCTACCGGCACTTCTCGTATGCTACAGGTCATGATGCGCCTGTAGCTCAGTGGACTAGAGCATTGGTCTTCGGAACCAAGTGTCGGGGGTTCGAATCCCTCCAGGCGTGCCTTTCCCCGCTGAGTGCATCTACTGGCGCAGATCAGCAACCTTGACTGTGCCTCCTTCACTCCACACAAAAATCTCTTCTAGCTCACAGCCTTTTTCAGGCATCCGAACGCACAGAAAGCGTCGGTCGTTGCCCCAAACGTGCAGCCAGACCCTTGGGTATGCAGTTCAGCTTGGGCGTGTCCGCCCGAACGTGCAGTAGGTCTCCTTGGGTGAGGGGCTGTAAAGCCCAGCCAAATCCTGTACAATAGTCATAGGATGCCAGCGGCAAAAGCCGGCGTAGCTGCCACACTGCCGCTATTGCGTCCCATCAGCCACGCCCATCAGTGTTTGTCTGTGGATTCGCGTCGTTCCACTGGAGGCACACCTCATGGTCAAGCGCCGTTCTCTTCTCTGGGCTTCCCTGTTCACCGTCGGCCTTTGTGTCTTGCTGTTCGTACTGCTCGTTGCGACCCGACCCGCCCAGGCGCAATCGACGCCCGACATTCCCACTGCACCGGGCAGCATCGCCGGCATAGTCACGGCCGTGGACGGCGCGCCACTGCCCGACATCGAGGTTCGTATCTATCAATTCACGTCTTACAGCAACTGGTCATGGACTCGCACCTACAGAACGGATGTGCAGGGCAGATACCAGGCGCTGGCACTGGCCGCCGGCATGTACCGCGTCGGCTTCATCGATCCATCGCAGCGTTACGGTGCAGCCTTCTACGCAGGGGCGCTGACGCTGGGCGGTGCCACTCCTATCGCCGTGGCCGGAACGGATGTGACGCTCAGCGACACCCCGTTACGGTCTGCCGGCACCGTGACCGGCCTCTTCAGCGACACGCAGTGGTCAGCGCTCGACTATGCATACGTATCAGCGTTGGTGCACGAGGGCGGCACATGGCGTCCGGCGATGCAGAGAGCGATCCAGGCCACCGGCCCTTACTCGCTGAGCGGGATTGCGCCCGGCGTCTACCGTATCTGCGCCTTCGATTACTGGCAGGACGACCCCCTGCCGCACCCCACCGTCTGCTACGACGACATCCTCTCATCCCCAGACTATGCGCAGGCGGTGACAGTGACCGGCAACATGACCACGGCCGCCATCGACCTGAACGTCGGTGCGGCTGGAGATGGCGCCACCATCGGCGGTTTGGTGAGCGGCATAGGAGGCGCGCCACTGGCCGATATCGAGGTCTGGCTGGAGTCGCGTGCTCAACCTCCTGCCAGTTCGATCAGCCCGCTGCGCACCAATGCGGCCGGTCGCTACGCGATGCACGGCGTAGCGCCTGGAGACTATGCCCTGCGCTTCGTCGATGTGGGCAGCGGCATCTATCAGACACAGTATTTCAGCGGTGTTGTCGATTCCGAGCAGGCCTCCATCCTGCGCGTCGAGCGCTTTGAAGAGCGTCTTGACGTCGACGTGACGCTGACTCCAGGCGGCGTCCTCAGCGGCACTGTGCGCGTGCTGGGTGAGCATCCCGACTATGCGATGGTCATTGCCGAGCCATCGAATCTTCTCTTCCCGGCAATCCCACCCTATACAACGACGGAGTACCGCAATGGCGCCTATCGATTCACTGGCCTGCCACCCGGCCACTATCGGCTCACAGTTTACGCGCAACTGAACGGCATCTCGTTCAGCGGAACCTATGGCGGGCCGGCGGCCGATGCGGCCGGTTTCATCACGCTGGCACCCAGCGCCATCCTCGCCGGCCTGGACATGAATCTAGGCGCCGGCACCTACGACGGCGAAATTTCAGGCAGGGTGACGGCGGCTGGGATGCCGCTCGCCGGCATTGCGGTGTCCGTCTATCCATACCCTAGCGGCTCGCCCGTCGAGGTCGAGAGCGGACCTGCACTGATCACAGTACCTACCGACGCACAAGGGCGCTACACCATCGGCGGGCTGTCCGCCGGCGTCTATAGTATTGGGTTCCGCGATCCAGCCGGCGTCTATGCCACCCAGTATTTCAGCCATACCATCGGCAAGGGACAGGCCGAGCGCCTGAGTCTGGAGCCAGTGCGACAGGTCACCAGCATCGACGCCAGCCTGGCAAGGGCCGGCAGCCTTTCCGGGCGCATCATCCTCGACAACGACGCGCCCGGATCGTTCCACACCATTGACGTCTATTATGTGGAGCCAGCCACGGGCTACACCACGCTGATCGATCTCATGCTGGAAGTGAATACGGATGCCAATGGCGCCTTTGCCGTCCAGGGGC
>CAIRNL010000326.1 GCA_903879975.1 uncultured Chloroflexota bacterium
GGCCGATCATGCCGCAGTCGCCATGGAACCAGGCAATGGCCAACGGGCGCATCGACATCGTCTGCCTCGGCTCCTACACGCACAATGGCAAGGGCAATTACTTCGATATGGAGACCAGCCTGCCCAATGATGCGCGTGGCCGCACCCACGGCCAGAAGACGCTGGACACCATCCAACACATTTTGACCGACCAGGGCTTGCTGGTGAAGCCGGGCAACCTGGCAACTGAGCTGGCTGCGCCCGAGCCTGCAGAGCACCTCCCCGTGACCTAGGGCCACTGCCTTCTGCAGGCAGTGCCAGCCCCGAGCGACGGATCGGGGCGTTATTCTGGCATTGACTGCGGCGTGACCTGCTCCACGAAGGCCAGCGGGTCACGCCGCAGCGCGTCCAGCGCAGTTGCCCACAGCGCTGCGGCATCGAGGAGATAGACGGTTGCCGCCAGCACGCGTCCTGTGCGCAAGGCGGGCGCGCGCAGCAGTGCGCCGATGCGTTCGTAGCGTTGCACATAGCCTGCAAAGTTGTGCGGGAGATAGCGTTTGGCTGTACGCACGCCGTCCCCATCCACGATTTCATAGACGATCGGCGCGCCAAAGAGATACGGGGGTACGGCCAGCTCCTCAATGGCATGAAACGAGGTATTGGGCGCCAGCCCACAGCCTAGCATGAGGATCTGCCCGCGGTGCTGGGGCAGCAGATGGAAGGGCGAGTGTGGTCCGCAGGGTGTAGTATCCTGGCTGTGCGCGCCCAGCAACGCAGCTGCCGCCGGCCCGATGGCGCACACCGAGTGTGTGGGATGCAGGCTGCGCAGGACACCGGGCTGGGAGCGGAAGGTTTCGGCGATGTTCCCCACGTTCGACGGCGTCAGTGCGAGGTCAAAGTGCGGCTGTTCCGGCGTCACGGCCGCATAGCTCAGTGCCGGCATGAGCAGTGTGCCGGTTGCCCCCAGTGCCTGCCGCAGCCCGGCGATGACAGTCGGCGCACCACCCGGCACGTGGCCGAGAGAACGCAAGGACGAGTGCACCAGCAACACGCCCCCGCTCTGCACACCTGCCGCACACAACTCGCCGGCCATCTGTGCGGCAATCTGTTCGTTCGCAGGATCGTATGTCATGTGATTCGCAGCTCTCGTGAAGGGATAGAAACGGGCGGCGCAACGCGCGCGGCGTCTCGCCGCCCATGTGCCGTCTATGCCTGTGCGTACGCTTCCATCGGCAGACAGGCGCAGACCAGATGGCGGTCGCCGTAGACATTGTCGATGCGCGAGACGTACGGCCAGAATTTTTGCTCGCGTACCCACGGCGCCGGGAAAGCGGCCTGCTCGCGGCTGTACGGACGATCCCAGTCGCCGGCAATCACGGCCGCTGTGTGGGGGGCGTGCTTGAGCGGATTATTTTGCGCGTCCATACGCCCTTCCTCGATCGCGCGGATTTCCTCACGAATCTCGATCATCGCCTCACAGAAACGCTCCAATTCGGCCAGCGATTCGCTCTCCGTCGGTTCGATCATCAGCGTACCGGCGACTGGGAACGACAAAGTCGGCGCGTGGAAGCCGAAATCCATCAGGCGCTTGGCCACATCCTCTGCGGTGATGTGCGTTGCATGCTCGATGGGACGCACATCGAGGATGCACTCGTGCGCCACACGGCCGTGCTCACCCTTGTAGAGCACGGGATAGTAGGAGCCGAGCCGCGTCGCGATATAGTTCGCATTGAGAATGGCGACTTTGGTGGCATCTGTCAGTCCCTGCGCGCCCATCATGGCGATGTAGGCGTAGGCGATCGACAGGATGCCGGCGCTGCCCCACGGCGCAGCCGAAACCGATCCGACTGATTCCTGCCCACCCATGTCGGATACGACCGCACTGCCCGGCAGGAAGGGTGCCAGGTGGGCAGCCACGCAGATCGGCCCCATGCCCGGCCCGCCGCCGCCGTGCGGGATGGTGAAGGTCTTGTGCAGGTTGAGGTGACAGACGTCGGCGCCGATGGCAGCCGGACTGGTCAGGCCGACCTGGGCGTTCATGTTGGCGCCGTCCATGTAGACCTGGCCGCCGCGCGTGTGGACGATGTCACAGATGTCGTGGATGGCCGATTCGAAGACGCCGTGTGTCGAGGGGTAGGTGACCATGAGCGCAGCCAGGCGGTCGGCATACTGGTTGGCCTTGGCGCGCAGATCGTCTACAGCGACGTTCCCGTTTTCGTCACAGTCGACGACGACCACTTCCATGCCTGCCATGACTGCGCTGGCTGGGTTGGTGCCGTGCGCCGAGGACGGGATCAGGCAGACCGTGCGGTGATCTTCCCCGCGCGCATGGTGATAGCCGCGGATGACCAGCAGGCCAGCATACTCGCCTTGCGAACCGGCGTTCGGTTGCAGCGAGACGGCAGCAAAGCCCGTGATCTCTGCCAGCCACTTCTCCAGGCGGGCAAAGAGCTCCCGGTAACCCAGGCACTGGTCGGCCGGCGCAAAGGGGTGCAGCCCGGCAAACTCTGGCCAGGTGACCGCGATCATCTCGGTCGTGGCGTTGAGCTTCATGGTGCACGAGCCAAGCGGGATCATCGAGTGCGCCAGCGAGAGATCGCGCGATTCGAGCCGCTTGATGTAGCGCAGCATTTCGTGCTCTCCATGATACCTGTGGAAGACCGGGTGCGTCAGGAAGTCACTGCTGCGGGCAATAGGCTCGTCGAAGTCAAGGTGCACGCTGCGCGCCAGGGCTTCGACGTCGGTCGTGCCGTCGTCGCCAAAAATTTCCAGCAGCGTGCGCAGTTCGCTGACGGTGACCGTCTCGTCGAGCGCAACCCCTACCGCGCCGTCCTGGTAGTAGCGCAGGTTGACCTGATTGGCCAGTGCCAGCCGTTGAATCTGTTCTTGTGTATGCGGGCCGCCGCTCGCCTTGAGCGTGTCGAAGATCGCGCCGCGGTTGGTGCTGTAGCCCAGCGCGTGCAACTGGGCGCGCAGGATCTCGGCAAAGAGGTGTGTGCGCCGCGCCAGATCGCGCAGCCCGTCTGGCCCGTGGTAGACCGCGTACATGGAAGCCATGATTGCGAGCAGCACCTGCGCTGTACAGATATTGCTCGTTGCCTTGTCGCGGCGGATATGCTGCTCGCGCGTTTGCAGCGAGAGGCGCATGGCCGGATTGCCGTTGGCATCCATCGAGACACCCACCAGCCGCCCTGGCATGAGGCGTTTGAGATCGTCGCGGGTCGCCATGAACGCAGCGTGAGGTCCGCCAAAGCCCATGGGCACACCAAAGCGCTGGCTGTTGCCCACGGCCACATCGGCGCCAAATTCGCCCGGCGGCTTGAGCAACGTCAAGGCGAGCAGGTCGGTGGCCACGATGACCCGCGCGCCGGCTGCGTGAGCGGCTGCACAGAAGTCGCTGAAATCGGTCACCGTGCCTTCTGTGTCCGGATACTGTACGAGCGCAGCGAAAGTCTCGCTGCCGAACTCGTAGGAGTGAGGGTCGCCAACAACTATCTGTAAGCCCAGCGGTTCGGCGCGCGTGCGCATGACGTCGATGGTCTGTGGGTGGCATTTCTCGGAGACAAAGCAGACGGTGCCGGTCTGGCCGCGTTTCTGTGCACGTTTGGCCAGCGTCATGGCCTCGGCTGCGGCTGTGCCCTCGTCGAGCATGGAGGCATTGGCAATCTCCATGCCGGTCAGGTCGATGATCATCGTCTGGAAGTTGAGCAGCGCCTCCAGGCGTCCCTGGGCGATCTCAGCCTGGTAGGGCGTGTACTGCGTGTACCAGCCGGGGTTTTCCAGGATATTGCGCAGGATGACGCCGGGCGTCAGCGTACCGTAGTAGCCCATGCCGATGAATGAGCGAAAGAGCCGGTTGCGCTGTGCCAGTGCGCGCAGGTCGGCCAGCACCTGTGACTCGCTGCGTGGCGCGTCAAGCTGGAGCGGCTCCGCCAGGCGGATCTTCGCTGGCACCGTTTCGGCGATGAGGGCGTCGAGGTTGTCGAGGTCAAGCACTTCGACCATGTGCGCAATGTCGAACGGGGTCGGCCCTAGATGGCGGCGCGCAAAGGTGTCCAGCGGATGGAGCAGAGCGGCTGGATCGGTGGTCGGCATGGTTCGTACTCCTTTGTTTGCAAAAAACGGATGGATGGTTGCTGCCACCAGGTGGAGTGGGCACAACGTCCACGGGCGACTGGGACGATTCCGTCCTTGGTGAACGCTTGTGCCACGCTGCCTGCGTGGCTCTCTTTTTTAGCCAACAAAAAGCGGGCACTCCAAGGAGATGCCCGCTGACTCTGTCCTCGACCTGAGAGATTGGCCGAGGCAATGATCCGGCACAGAGAGTCCATGGTCAGGGTGGGTGGAGTCGGTCTCCATCCGAGCTGACGATTGGCTGTTGCCCGTCGATCATTCCCCCGGTTTGCCCCGTGGGTGGCGCAGGTGATGACACCTATCGCACTTTCCAGAGTTGCCTGCGTCGGCGATCCTTTTGCCTGAGAGTGTCACGGATGAGCAGTGGCTTGCTTGCACCCGCTTGCACCTTCGGCGACCGGCCTGTGACCACCGGTACTCTCTCGTCAGACGCTGTGGCTGATATCGTTTGTGAACCGAAGTATACCACGAAATTCGCATCTGCTATGCAACGAGTCACCCCGTTAACTCACTACTTCCGCGCGGGCGACTGGCAGTTCCTGGGTGAATACGGTGAAGTGGTGGCCTGTGAGCCGGAAGTTCATGCTACGATAGAGTTGTTGTGAACGAACATTGGTTTCCTGCGTGTTGAGCATGGCTGTGGTGCAGTGATATTGTTGCGCCACACGTAACCCGGCAATCAGCAGGCGCCGGCCGATTCCTTGGCTCTGCCACTGCGGGTGGACGGCCAGGCGGGCAACGGTGGCAATAGTCTGTTCCAGCAGCACAGAGACATAGCCGACGATGAACGGCCCCGTGGCCGCAACCAGCAGCGCACCGCGCGCCATGAGATCGTTCAGGTCGCGCATCGAGAGTTGCCATAGCGGCTCAAATGTCACGGCATCCAGCATGGCGAGCGTGCGCAGATCGGCAGGCGTTGCCTTTTCGATGGTGATCTGCTCGCCGCTCGCTGGCGGATCGGCCCAGCGCCGGCGCAGCAGGTTGTTCAACTCGTAATAGCGCACCTTTTCGGTCGGCAGCATCCCGACGGTGCTGTAGGCGCGCGTCGACCAGCCGTCGCTGCTGTAGGCGATCAGCAACTCCGCATGGCGGCGTGGCATCCAGATCAGCGCTTCCAGAAACTGCCGGATGCAGCGGGTCGGCGATTGCCCGCGCTGGATCGCGATACCGCGCAGGAAGATGCGGCTCGGCGACGTTGCCGGCAGCGTTTCCGGTCGTTCCTCGGCTAGTATCGCCGTGGCAGCCAGCACAACCGGCGCCGGCTTTCTGTGCTCCAGGAGCAACAGCACCTGGCCCCTGTTGACGGCCGCAACGAGGTCCTCTTCGCTCAGTGTCAGATGAACCTGGGACGCGTTCTTGAACAGGGCGCTCACTGCAGGAGCGTCGCCAGGTACGGAGGTTCTTGTGTGCGTCCTTGTCGCAGTCACCATCGGTGGATTTTCCCAATTGAATTTCGGGTATTGTAGCATGAAGACGAAAAGATCTGGTGAATTGTCGATGGGAGGGGTGGGCGCGAGAGGATGATGCGGATTCGACCTTTTGGGATGGCCCTGGCGGCGGCAGCACTCTTTGGGGCGGCAACGCCGTTCAGCAAGGCTCTGCTAGTCGATCTCAGCCCATTTCAACTCTCCGGCCTGCTCTACCTCGGGGCTGCGGCCGGCGTTCTGCCGATGGCCATCCGGGGGGGCGGCCTGTTGCGTCCCTGGGCCATGGACGCGCGCACGCAACGCATGCTGCTGGGCGCTGTCTTCTTCGGCGGCATCGCCGGGCCTGTGCTCATGCTCTTTGGCTTGCGCATGGCCGCAGCGGCTTCGGTTGCGCTCTGGCTGAACTTGGAGGCGGTCGCTACGGCGTTGCTGGGCGTCTGGGTCTTTCGTGATCACCTGGGACGCAACGGCTGGATCGGTGCTGCCGGCATCCTGCTGGCAGCGGTGCTGTTGAGCGGGGGAGAGGGCGCCGCAGGCTGGCAGGCAGGGCTCCTGGTCGCAGGTGCCTGTCTCTGCTGGGGGCTAGACAATCACTTGACGGCGCTGATCGACGGCATCACGCCGGCGCAAAGTACTTTCTGGAAGGGAGTGGTGGCGGGTACCGCCAATCTGGCCGTGGGACTGCTCGCCGAACCGTTTGGCGCCAGACTTGCACAGATTGGCGGCGCGCTGTCGGCAGGTCTCTTTTCCTACGGCATCAGTATCGTCCTCTACATTACGGCTGCGCAGCAACTGGGCGCAACGCGCAGCCAGTTGCTCTTCAGTACTGCACCCTACTTCGCAATTGCGTTGTCTGTGCTCTGGTTGGGCGAGTCGATCAGCGCCGTGCAGGCGATGGCAGCGTTGTTGGTGGGTGCGTCGGTGGCGCTGTTGACGGTCGAGTGGCACAGCCACGAGCATGGGCACGTGGCCTTGGAGCACGAGCACTGGCACAGCCACGCCGACGACCACCATGACCATACCCACGACAGCCCGTCAGCGGGCGCAGCCGGCACGCATAGCCACCGCCATCGACACCGCCCGCTGTACCATACTCACCATCACTGGCCGGACCTCCACCACCGGCATGAGCACAGCAAAAGTGATGGGATGTAGAAACCAGGCTGTTCGGGCAGTGCCGCTGCCGGGAGGGCGAACTTGCAAAATCCTGGTTTCTATCGGCCTTGACGGTAGGCTCAGCCAATGACCTTGCGGTTGCCGTAGAGCCGTTGGTAGTACTCCTTGAATTCACCGTTGCGGATCGGCTCCCACCACCACTGGTTGTCGACGTACCAGCGTACGGTAGCGCGGATCGCAGCTTCGTGGGTGTACTCCGGTTCCCAGCCCAGCGCCATGAGCTTGTTGACGTTCATGCAGTAACGCCGGTCGTGCCCCTGGCGGTCTTCCACGTGCTGGATCAGGCTGCGCGGTTTACCCAGCGTATCGAGCAGAATCTCGACCATTTCCAGGTTGGTCATTTCCCGGCCCGTACCGATATTGTATGTCTCGCCCAGGACGCCCTGATGCAGCACCGCGTCGATGCCGGAGCAGTGATCCAGGACGTATTGGTAGTCGCGCATCTGCCTGCCGTCCCCGTAGACGGGCAGCGGCATGTCGTTGAGCGCGTTGGTGACGAAGAGCGGCACTACCTTCTCCGGGTACTGGAAAGGGCCAATGTTGTTGGCCCCCCGGCTGATGGTGACGGGTAACCCATAGGTGATGAAGTAGGCATTGACCATGTGATCGCCGCTGGCCTTGCTGGCCGCATAGGGGCTGCGCGGCGCCATGCAGTCGGTTTCGAGGCTGCGATGGTCGCCGTGGATGTGGCCGTAGACCTCGTCGGTGCTGATCTGGTGGTAGCGCAGCTTGCCTGCCTTGCGCGCCGCTTCCAGCAGCACGTAGGTGCCGTAGACGTCCGTCTGGATGAAGGCGTCCGGGCTTATAATGCTGCGGTCGACGTGGGTTTCGGCGGCGAAGTTGACGATGGTGTCGACGCCATGCGTTCGGATCGCGTCCTCGACTGCCTCTGCATCGCAGATGTCGCCCTGCACGAAGCGTACCCGGCTGCCGTGTCTGGCCTGCACCTCCTGCAAGTTTTCCAGCCGCCCGGCATAGGTCAGCTTGTCATAGACGACGAGCGTATAGGGAGGGTACTTGTCCAGCAGGTAGCGGACGAAGTTACAGCCGATGAAACCGGCGCCGCCGGTGACAAGAATGTTCTGCATCATGAACTCCCAATTGGATTCCAAGGGAACACCCAGGTGCGCTCCCGTCTTTTCGTCACACTACTGCTTCCTGCTGCGCCCAGCGAATGCACGGCGGCGTTGGTGGCTGCGCCGCAGACGCCGCAGGCGACCAGACTGGCGAAAGGCCGGCAACGGAAACTCGACCGCCAGCGTCAATGTCGGCAGCATCAGCCGGCCCGTCGTGTGCCACGGTGTGCCCCGATCGGGCCGGCGCGGCGCAACAGCAGCCCAGCGCTCCTGTTCTTCGATCCCGGCGTTGAGCGACAAGAAGGCAACATCCTCACTCAGATGGCGGCGAGAGAGATGCAGGACGGCGATCAGGCGGCGCCAGCGTTCGATCAACTCATCCAGCCGGCCTGCCTTCAATCCTGCAGGGTTTGGCTGAAATGTTGCAATTGCACAGTCGTATACGGACTGAAACGCCGGTAACAGCGGGTCCACGAAAAAGACGGCATGGACTGTGCTGACGCGCTCGCTGATGTGCGTGAGTCGCTCGACCTGGGCCGGTGCGAGGTCGAAGTAGGGAACCGGCTCGAAGAACTGCCATTCCCCGTAGGCCTGTGTCAGCCGCTGCATGCGTTCGCCGACGGCGCCCACGAGCATGGCCGCCGCATGTGCCTCCTCCTCGACTGAGCCAGGTGCCAGACGATACATGGGCACGAGCTGGTGAGGAGCGAGTACTGGATCGGCTGCCGCGATCGCCCCACCTTGTTCGGCGTTGCGGAGTACCGCAGCCAGTGCTGGTACAGAGACTACATCAGCCAATGGCCTTCGCCCATTCTGCGCCGCGCAAGCTGCCTGCTTCGCCCTCTGCCTATCACTGCGTTCATGCCGACTCTACAGCAACCCAACCTTGGAATGATCGCCCAACGTCATCTTGTAGGCCTTGGGCTTGATCGGGCTGTATGTGATTTCGACATCGCGCCCGATGATGCTGTCTGCGATGCGGCTGGGAACGCCGACAATGCGGCTGTGGTCGAGCACGATGCTGTGTTCGATCTCGCTCTCTTCCACGGTAGTGTGGTGGAAGATGCTGGTGAAGGGTCCGACGTAGCTGTTGAGGATGCGCGCGTCCTCGCCGATGATGGCTGGGCCGCGAATGACGCTGTTGATGATCTCGGCGCCGCGTTCCACGGTGACCAGATGATCGATTTTGCTGTCCTGGTCGACAAAACCGTCGACTCGATGCACGAGTTCTGCCAGGACACGGTTATTGGCCTCCAGCATATCGATCGGCTTGCCCGTGTCAATCCACCAGCCACGGTGAATGTATGGATGGACAGCGTAGCCGTTCTCCACCAGCCACTGGATGGCGTCGGTGATCTCCAGTTCGTTGCGCCAGCTCGGCTTGATCGCATGGACCGCTGCGAAAACATTCGGATCGAACATATAGATGCCGACAAGGGCCAGGTTGCTGGTGGGGTTGCGCGGCTTTTCGACGAGCTGCTTGATGCGTCCCTGCTCGTCCAGCTCGGCCACACCATAATGCTGCGGCTGGTCGACGGCGGTCAACACCACCTGGCTGTTCCAGTTGCTGGAGGCAAACTGGCGAATGAGGTTGCTGATGCCGCCCTGGATGACGTTGTCGCCCAAAAACATGACGAAGCGCTCGTCGCCCAGGAATTGCTGGCTGATTTTCACTGCGTGCGCCAACCCCAGCGGCGCCTCCTGCGGAATGTAGGTGATATCGACATCCCAACGCTTACCGCTGCCGACTGCCTCGCGGATCTCTGCGCCAGTGTCGCCGATGACGATACCGATTTCGTCGATGCCGGCCTCTTTGATCGCTTCGATCACGCGAAAGAGTACCGGCTTGTTGGCAACCGGTACCAGTTGCTTGGCTCGGTTGAACGTAATCGGGTAAAGGCGCGTTCCCTTACCGCCGCTTAGAATCAAACCCTTCATGACTTCAATCCTCGTCTCGCATTCGATAGCCAACGGGACGAATCCCGTGTCGGAATGGAACTATTGAAAACCGGCTGTCGCAGATCGACTCTCAGCGCCCGGCCCTTGCCTACTCCGCATTCAGCAGCACCGCACCCAACAGATTGGCCTGCACGCGTTCCAGGATGCCCTTGGCTCGCTGCGCCTGTTCTTTCTTCGTGCTGCCGCCGTTGACCAGCAGCACCACCCCGTCGGCCTGGCTCGCCCACAGCGCGGCGTCGGTGACGTCCAGCAGTGGCGGCGCATTGACCAGCACGTAGTCGGCCAGCTCCGTCAGTGCTGCCAGGCGCTCGCCTAGCCGTCTGGTGCTGAGCAGTGCCACCGGATTGCCGGCGTGCGGGCCTGCCGTGAGCACCTGCAGCCCCTCCACCGCACTCTTCTGCAAGGGGGGTGTCCCGCCACTCTCCAGCCACTGCGAAAGACCGGTGGCGTTCCCCAGCCCAAACAGTTCGTGCTGGCGTGGCCGGCGCAGATCGCCGTCGACGAGGATCACACGGTCGCCGGCCTGCGCCAGCACCACGGCCAGGTTGGCAATCGCCGCATCTTTGTCGGCGCTGTTGTCTGCGGCTGCCAGCAACACGCTGCGCAC
>CAIRNL010000327.1 GCA_903879975.1 uncultured Chloroflexota bacterium
CGCTCCGAATCGATCCATCGTCGTGTGTCCGAATTCGCCTGCTGAGTTGTGCAGACCGCGGTAGACTTCGCCATTGGCGATGATGGCAATACCGACACCTGTACCGACGATCACGTAGACCATGCTGTGCTCGCCGCGTCCGGCGCCGTAGTGATATTCGCCCAGCCCGGTCGCCTTGGCGTCGTGATCGACGCGCACAGGCACGCCCAGCCGCTCGCTGAGCAGCGCAGCCAGCGGTGTGTGGTGCAGACCGGGCACGTTGGGCGGGTCGATCAACATGCCCAACGCATGATCGACCGGCCCTGGCGTGCAGACGCCGACCGCCAAAACTCGTTTGTTGGCTGGCAACTGAGCCTGGAGGTCATCGAGACAGGTTGCAATACGCTCCACCACCGACGCCGGCCCGCGGGCATCTTCCGTCGGAAAGCGCTGGCGCGCCACGATCCGGTTGTCCGGTGCAATCAACCCAACCTCAATCTTGGTGCCGCCCAGATCGATCCCTGCCACCCATTGTGTCATGCGTCACTTCCTTCCTCTGCACTCATCGCCAGCATCCCTTCTCTTTGCCTTGCTCGATCCGGGGCGGCAGACCCCCTCTTCACCGCACGCTAAACACACCCGACGGCGTTCCGCTGCCGCCGCCCGCGATTCCGCCCACGTCACCAGACGCCGCTTGCTCACGCTTCGTCATGCCGGCGTCAGAGTATCTGTCGCTCCCGTGCTGCAACGCCTGCCTCGTGCCTCATGACTCGTGCCTCGTGCCTCGTGACCCATGACAGATGGCGACACGAGCAGCCATTCTAGTACACATGGACCTAAGTCAATCGGTAGTTATAGAGCAGGGCAGCATGTAGAGCGATTTGGCAGATCGCTCTACAAAACCGCCGGCCTATTTGCGCCCATCTGTACTAGCGACTGGTACTGCAGTCAGTCCCCAGCTATCTCTGCAAGCACTTTTGCCCCCAACGCAGCGAGCACCATGTCTTCCTCTTCCGGTAGCCCGCTCACGCCCACGCCGCCGACGACCTGCCCCGCATGCACCAGCGGCACACCACCCCCCCATGCTGTATAGCGCAGGTCGCCAAAGTTCGTCATCGGCCAGTGCTTCTCGCGCGCAGAGTCGCCGACGGTGCGGCTGGGTTTCTGCTCGCGCGCCGCAGTGAATGCCTTGTTGATGGCGATCTGGATCGACGGCAGCTTGCACCCATCGGTGCGCAGGAAGGCGAGCAGTTCACCGTGGGCGTCGGCCACAGCGATGGCCGCGCCTCTGCCTGATTGATCGAGTTCCTTCCGAATCGCTTCGACGACGAGCCAGGCGTCACGATGAGAGAGCTGATAACGTGTGTACATAAGTTTCTCTCCTTACTTTCAAATGCTTCAAGAGAATCAACCGCAGACTCGGCGGATATGGGCGGATTCTCGGCCTCCGATAGCCCCTCTCCGCACACTCCTGCACGGACGCGCCCTGGCTCGACCTCCTATGCTGCCAACTTTTCCGCCACGCGCAATGCCTGCGCCGCAATCGTCAGTGCCGGATTCATCGCCGCAGACGAAGGGAAGAAGGACGAGTCGACTACATACAGGTTCTCGATATCATGGGTGCGACAGTACGGGTCGAGCACCGAGGTCGCCGGGTCGACGCCGAAGCGTGCCGTGCCGCATTGATGCGAATTGGTGTCGATGCCCATCGGTTGCACGAAGACGAACTGGTAGCCGGCCTCCCGCATCATCTTGCGCGCCGCATCGACCAGCTTGCGGTGTGCCACCAGATTGTTGGGCTTCCAGTGGACGATCACCTTGCCGTTGGGCGCCAGTTCGACGCGGTTGTGGGAATCGGGCAGGTCTTCGGACATCACCCACCAATCGACACTGCGGTCAGCCATTCCCTGCAGGATCGGCTTGGGCACGAGCGGCTGCGCAGCAGTCAGCATGCCAGCCTGCAGTTTGCCAAGCATCTGGATGTTGCCCATGGGATAGGCGAAATTCGCTCCTTTGAAGTAGAAATCGTTGACCGCCAGCGTCTTCTGGAAGACCGTCGGGTTGCGGCGAAAGGGATCGACAGCCATCAGCGCCGTGTTGTTGTGCACCATGTAGTTGCGCCCCAGCAGGCCAGACGAATTGGCCAGCCCGCCGGGATGCCTGTCGTTGGCCGAGCGCATGAGCAGCAAAGCCGAGTTGACTGCGCCACACGCCACGACGAAGCGCTCTGCGTGAACTGTGAGGTGCTCGCCGCCTCGCTCCAACTCGACGCCCACCACTCGCTTGCCCGTCTCATCCGTGACCAGCCGGCGCGCCAACGTGTTCGTCCACAGGGTGATGGCCGGACTCTCCAGCGCCGGCCGTACGCAGTTGACGTCGCTCTCGCTCTTGGCCAGTACCTGGCACGGGAAGCCATCGCACGTCTTGCAGCGAATGCAGCGGCCACCCTCGCGCAGGTCGATGCCCATCGGGTAGTGGAAGGGATGTAACCCCTGCTTGTGCAGCCGCGCGCACAGATCGTCGATGTACGGCTCGTGTGGCACTGCAGGATAGGGAAACGGCCCAGAGCGCGGCGGCTCGGTCGGGTCCTCGCCCGGCGCGCCATGGACAGCGTAAATCTGCTCGGCGCGGGCATAATAGGGTTCCAACTCATCGTAGGTGATCGGCCAGGCCGGCGATGTACCGCCCTCGTGTTCCAGCGCGCCAAAGTCTTGCGCGCGCAGACGTGGCAGCGCTGCACCGTAGACCTTGGTATTGCCGCCCACAAAGTAATGCACGCCCGGATGAAAGGGGCTGCCGTCAGCGCCGTACCATGTCTCATCCGGCTTGTAGCGCCGGCGGTCGAAGACTTCGACCGGCTGCCAGTTCTGCGGTTCCTGCGGCAGAAAGTCCCCGCGCTCGACCAGCAGGATGCGTAGCCCGCTCTCACGCAGCGCATAGGCCAGCGTCCCGCCCCCCGCCCCTGTGCCGATAATCACCAGATCGAAATGCTCAGGCATGATGTTTCCTCATCGATAATTGGATATAGGCCACAGACTAGGCGGATTGGGGCGGATGATCGCAGATTCTGCCAGTGTCAGCTGTGGCAATTTGCCGGATCGCTCCCATCGCTGGCCCATGCTTTATCGGCTCCAGTAGTCGAACACCAGCACCTGGGCGAGGTGCGGCCCGACTAACTCCACGAAACGCTGGTGCGCTGGGTGCGGCAGATAGGCATCACGGCCTGCCGCGTTGCGAAAAGTGACCAGGAAGCAGTGGGTGTAGCCGCGCGCAGCATTCTCGACGCTGACATCCGTGCCCCACTCGAAATCGATGATTTCGGGAATCTGGCCAGGCAAACCGGCGAAGGCATCCTCAAGGGTGCGTCGTTGAGCGGGCGTCGTCTCCGCTGTGAAGCCGAACAGGACAACGTGACGCAGAAGTGATTCAGTTGGCATCCCCAAACTCCGTTCTAGTAATCATTTCGTTCTGTTCGTCGTCCATTCGGCCCGTGGAAAGCCTGCGACGGGTGATTCGAAATTGTCCAAAAGTTTCAGTCCCAGGATGTTACCCCTTCACCGACCCCGCCAGGATGCCGCGGATGAAAAAGCGTCCGAGTAGGATGTAGATGATCGCAGTCGGCAGCGCGGCGACGACGGCGCCTGCCATCACCACGTTCCATTCTACCGAAAAAGTGCCCGATAGGTTGTTGAGCGCAATGGTGATCGGCTGCGCAGCCGGGTTCGGCACGACAGTGACCCCAAAGAGAAAGTCGTTCCAGATGTTCGTGAACTGGAAGATGCCTACGACCACGAAAGCTGGGATCGACAGCGGCAACATGACACGCGTGAAGGTCGTGATCAAGCTGGCGCCGTCGACACGCGCCGCATCCATCAGCTCAGTCGGTACGCCGGCGAAGTAGTTGCGGAAGATCAGTGTCGTGATTGGGATGCCATAGATCACGTGCACCAGCACAAGCCCTGGAATTGTACCATAGACACCCAGGATTTGCAGGGTACGCACCAGCGGCAGCAGGATGCTTTGGTAGGGGATGAAGAAACCAAAGAGCAGGAGTGTGAAGAGAATGTCCGAACCGCGGAATTTCCACTTGGCAAATAGATAGCCGTTGATGGCACCGATTAAGGAAGAAAGGATCGTCGCCGGGATCACCATCAGCAGGCTATTCATCAGATTCGGGCTGAGCCGTTCCCATGCGCCGCTGAACCCATTGTCGATGGAAAGCCGCGCCGGCGGCAGCCACATGCGTTGCAGGCTGACACTCTGTGCGTCTTTCAGCCCATTGGCGACCATGACATAGACCGGCATCAGGAAAACGATCGCCATCAGCAACAGGACGATCCAGACTGCATAGCTCCCCCAGCGGCGCTTACGCCGACGTTGCGTGGTGTGGATGGCAGTGGTCATGACTCCTCCCGCAGGGTGCTGGCCAGATAGGGCACGATGACGAGCGCAACAAGCACAAGCATGATGATGGCGGCAGCTGAACCGAGATTGTAGCGCGTTGCCTTGAACATCTGCTCGAAGACGAAGATGGCAGGTACGTCCGTCGCAAACCCTGGCCCGACGCCGGCCAGGGTGTAGACCAGATCGAATATCTTGAGCGAGACATGCAGCAGAATGACGACGACGCTGATTGTTACCGGCCGCAACATGGGAATGATCACCTTGTGGTAGACCTGGAACTCGCTAGCGCCGTCGATGCGGGCCGCCTCGCGCACCTCGTCGGAGATGGTGGCCATGCCCCCGACGTAGAGCGCCATGACGAAGCCCGACAGCTGCCAGGTGGCTGCGATCGCCACCGGAATCATCGCCAGTGGGATGCCCCACTTCACCTGCCAGGCATCGACGCCGGGCAGCACCGCAGCCAGCAGCCCGTTGACCTGTGCCACAACGGTTGGGTCGGTGATCCAGCCGGGACTGAGCGGTTCCATGCCTGCCTGTGCCAGCAGATAGTTGATCCCCACCACTTCGAAGAGCAGATTCAGCCCTGTCTCTGGATTGAAAATCCAGCGCCAGACGACGCCCGTCACGACAAAGGAGAGCGCATAGGGAAATAGGAAAATGTTGCGAAAGAGGTTGTGCCCAGCCAGGTGGCGGTCGAGCAGAATGGCCAGCGTCAGGCCGAGTGTCACGGCAAATGCAATGAAAAAGAGGGTAAAGACAAAGGTGTTGCGCAGGTCTGCCTGCCAGCGCACCATGTTGAACATTTCGGCGTAGGTGGCGAAAAGCGGCTCGCGCAACGTCATATCCGGTTTGAGCGTGCGCCAGTTGGAGAGCGACACCCACACTGTAAAGCTGATGAACACGTAGATAAAGACCGCCAACGCCAGGATCGACGGCAGCAGCAGAAGTATCGTCTGCCCCTGCTCCGACAAATGCCAGCGGCGACGGTCGCCCGGCCGTGCACGGAGCGCAGCCGACTGGGTGGAGGCGGTGGTCATGGCCATGCCTTTCTCAACAAGAGGAAAATCTCTCGATCTCCCGATCACCCAATCTCGTCTCTCGAGATCAGGCGATTGAGAGATCGAGAGATTTTCTACTCAGCTACTGTCCGAACCCCGAGCTCTGCGCCGCTGCAACCAGCGCATCGGCGAAGGCATCCACATTCTTATCCACAACGAAGACCGTCACTGCGTCGTTGAGTGCCTGTTGGAAGTCGGCCGGTGCCGCCGAGCCGTGGACAACGCTTGGCACCAGCGCGTCATTGGCGAACGAGTCCATCGACCAGTTATGGTAGACGCCGAACTTGGCACGATCGCAGTCGGTGCGAGCGCAGATCGATCCCTTCAGCGGGTTGAAGGCTTCCTGCGCCTCCTTGCTGCCGATGACCTTGAGCCAGTTCAGGGCGTTCTCCGGGTTCGCCGAGCCATTGCCGACCGGGAAACCATCAGCCACGATCATGAACGATCCCGCTGTACCCGGATGGCTGACCCAGCCGAATTCTTCGTTGTCAGTCAGCCCGGCATTGACGAACTCACCATAGGCCCAGTCCCCCATGGAGTTGAAGGCGCAGCCGCCTTCCATCAGCTTCTTGACTGCTTGATCCCACGACAGCGCCGAGTGGTCCTCGTTCTGGTAGTTGAGCATCTTGCCGTAGGTCTCCATTGCCTGCTTGACGCCAGGGTCGTCGAAGCGCACGGAACCGTCCCACAGGCCATTGTACGCCTCTGCCCCAATGGTGCCGAGCAACGTGTTCTCAAAAAGCTGCGCAGTGGCCCAGATGCCGGAGTCGCCCACGCACAAGGGGGTCACGCCAGCTGCGACAAGCGGGTCGGCGATGGCAATGAATTCGTCCACGCTCAGCGTTGCCCCGACCTCGATGCCGTTGTCGGCCAATAGCTGCTTGTTGTACCAGAAGCCGTTGCCGCGATGAACACCAACCGTAACCTGATAGATCTCACCGTCCTTGGTCATCATCGTCCGCAGTGCCTCGGGGACGACATCGTTCCAGCCCTCGGCTTCGTACAGGCTGGTAACCGGCGCCACGTAGCCCGGATCGACATACTGGCCGATCAGCTCAAAGCCAGGATGCACCTGCCAGGTGTCGGGTACGTCGCCGCCAGCCAGGCGCGTCTGTAGCACACCGCGCGCTGCCGAACCGCCGCCGCCAGCTACTGTGGCGTTGATGATCTCAACATCCGGGTACTGCGCACTGTAGGCGTCAAAAAGCGCCTGCAGTGCAGCTGCCTCTCCGCCCGAAGTCCACCAAGAAAATACTTCGAGCTTTCCACCGCCAGCGGGCGCCGCAGCCTCGCCGCCGGCTGGGGCTGCAGCTTCCTCGCCGCTGGGCGCAGCTGCAGGGACGGCACAGCCTGTCACCGCCAGCGCCAGGACGAACCAAAAACTCAGTGCAAACAGGATGCGTTTGCTCAACATGTTTAGTCTCCTTATACTGTTGTTGTCTGAAGTGCTACATAAACGGTCAAGATGGTACGATAGGCTGTCTTGGGGAGCGGTTCACCTCCTCTGTGGAATGCATCCTGGACTTGATTTGCCGGTTGTCTATCGACACGAATCGGCGCTGACGACGCAGGGAGGGTGGCAGTGCACTTGACCTCGGCCAAGGACTGGGTGCGTGCTGCCGCCCTCCTCTCAACGCCGGACCCGTTGGTCCGCTGAATCTCTCCCGCTTCTAACCATCGCGCAAAACGTCCGAAACTTCCACCCACCGGCCGATCTGTGATGACCGCTCCGCTGCCGCCATCACAGCTTGAATGTGCAGGCCATCGGCCAGCGTCGGTTGCGTTGGCTTGTCTTCGGCAATTGCCTTGAGGAACTGATACTGGCACTCGGCGTGGGTGCGGACGAAATCGGGGGCCATCGACCAGTCAGGCGCTTTTTGGCCGGCATAGCGATGCACCGTCTCTACCTTGCGGAAACCGCGCATGCCGCCCACCGGCTTGTCCACGTCACGCACATCGTATACTTCGAGCCACGCCGGATCCAGCCCGCTGAAGCGGATCGCGCCTTTCTCGCCGAAGACCTCGAAGCCAATGTCGTTCGTCAGCCCAGTGCCCATGCGCGAGGCATCGACCACACCGAGCGCGCCATCTCCCGTGCGCAGGGTCAACAGCGCAATGTCGTCGACGTCGACCGCGATACGTTCGCTCGCTCCGCTGCTGCTGGGACGCTCCTTGATCAGCGTATCCAGCGTTGCCTGCACCGAGGTAAACTCACCCAGTAGGTAGTAGAGCATGTCCAGGATGTGCGATCCAATGTCGAAGAGTGTGCCGCCGCCGGCAACAGCCTTCTGCTGCCGCCACGAGATGGGCTTGTTGGGGTCGATGTAGCTGGAGCGGTAGTAGCGGCCGCGGAAGGAGAAGACGCGCCCCAGAAAACCTTCCGCTACCAACTGCTTTGCCCGTAATACCGCAGGGTAGAAGCGAAAGTTGAAGGTCATCTGTGTCTTGACGCCGGCGCGCGCTGCAGCGCCCACCATCCGCTTCGCCGAGGCTACGTCCATGGACAGCGGTTTCTCGCAGTAGATGTGCTTGCCCGCCGCCGCCGCCGCCTCGACGATCTCGGCATGCATGTGATTGGGCACACAGATATCGACGGCGTCGATCTCCGGCCGTGCCAACAACTC
>CAIRNL010000328.1 GCA_903879975.1 uncultured Chloroflexota bacterium
ACGACGAAGATGAGGTTATCCAGAGCCTCGACGCCGCCGGGATCAACCGCTCCAATATCTACTTCTTACAGAAACCTTTCTCGCTCAAAACCGTTGTGAGCCTCACTCGCTCACTCCTCCAGAAGGCCTGAATCGACATGAACCTGTCGCGTCAGGAACGGCTTCTCCGCGCAACTCGCCATGAGCTGTCGCCGCGGCGCAATCTGGCAGGTGCGATCCTGGGAGCGCGCAATGGCGGATGTGGCGCAAGAGAACAGATGGCAACCCACCGAAAACGCCTGCACTGCATGGCCTCTCAATCCCATCCCCTTGGCGCGCCGATGAGGCTGCCATGTCAGCCAGACGTCAGACTGTTGTCTGGCTGAAAGTAAGATACTCTACACGATATAGCCAAGCAAATCCGCATAATTTCCAGCAAATTCGTCAGCTTCGCAGGGTAAATCGCACGCTTCAGGCAAAAATCACCGAACGAGGGGGGGGAGACTGTGTGCTGCCGGTTTTACCGGACATGAAAGACCGAGGGTGGCCTTTTCGATTATTTTGTTTCCGATACAAAAGCACACAGGAGGTACTATGAATCAGCTTTGGAATACGACAAAAACAACCCTATTGCTTGCTGCGCTGACGGGCTTTTTCATCTTTGTCGGCGGCGCGCTGGGAGGCACCAACGGCATGGTGATAGCGCTGCTCTTTGCAGTGACCATCAATATGGCGGCATGGTGGTTCTCCGACAAGATGGCGCTCAAGATGAGCCGTGCGCGCGAGGTAACGCCGGCTGAAGCGCCTGAGCTACACCGTATGGTGGGAATTTTGGCGCAACGTGCCGGCATTCCCAAGCCCAGCGTGCACATCATCGACAGCCCGGCGCCCAATGCTTTTGCCACCGGTCGCTCGCCGGCCAAGGGGGCGGTCGCTGTGACGACAGGTATCACGCAGGTGCTGAATCGCGACGAATTGGCCGGGGTGATCGCGCACGAGCTGGCACATATCAAGAACCGTGATACGCTCATCAGCAGCATTGCTGCCACGATTGCCGGCGCGATCAGCATGATCGCCGACATGGCCATCTGGAGCATGATCTTTGGCGGCGGTGACGAGGAAGAGGGCGGTGGAGCCGGCGGCTTCTTGATGCTGATTCTGGCGCCGATTGCAGCGCTGATTATTCAGATGGCGATCTCCCGCTCGCGGGAGTTTGTGGCCGATGCCGAGGGAGCACGCATTCTGGGCGATCCGCAGCCGCTGGCCGATGCGCTGCGCAAAATTGAGAGCAGCGTCAAGCAGCACCCGATGGCGGTACAGCCGGCGACGTCTCATCTCTATATCATCAACCCGGTTCTGGGCGGGCTGGCGAGCCTCTTCAGCACGCACCCAGCCACGGCAAAGCGCATTGCCAAGCTACAGGAAATGCGCAGCCAGTTCAATCCGGAGATGAAAGCGGCTGTCTCGTAACATGTCGGAGACGTGGTCGAACTTGCGCACGTGATCCTCTATTGAGTACCTTGCGCGACCCTACTGGTGCCTGTGGGGCGATTCGGCGAATCGCCCCACAGCGCATTGCAGATCTGCATCTATCCGTCCCTGTCGACGTAGAACTCCAGAGAACGATTTCTGCGATAGGGTGCCGTCTGGGGAGCGATTGACCCCCATCGCTCGACGATGCTGGCGGCGAACTAGTGCGCGGGGCGATCTGACCGGTCGCTCTATGAAATCAGCGGGGCAAAAAACGGTTGATGGGCGGAGGACGGTTTACAGGGCTTCCACCTTGTCGCCGAGCAGATCGGCCTGGAAGGTACGCTCCTGGGCAGCATCGAAGAGAATCGAGACCATGGCGCTTGCGCCACTGCCGTCAATGCGCGTGATCACACCGTTGCCGAAGCGGATATGCCGGACACGCTGGCCGGTGGAGAGGATCAAATTCACCGGTGCGGCCGTCGGCAGCGAGGCCGGTGTGCTCAATTCCAGGGCCGTACCAGCCTCCCGATCGCGCCAACTTTCGGCAAGGTTGGCGGTCATCTGTTCGCTGTTGCGTGCGAGGCGGCGGCGCAGTTCCTCAGCACAGTCGCGGGCTGCGGCCAGCACCGGCACGCGCTGGCTCTTTTCTTTGGCAGGCAGATCGCTCTGCACCAGGCGTCGGCTGGCGCGCGACAGAGCACTGATCAGGCCATCCACCTGCTTACCGATATCCTCAGCAGGATCGACCGTAACCAGTTGCACGCCCTGGAGTCGGCACAATTCGGAGCGAACCCGATCGCGCTCCTCGGCATCCATCAGTTCCACGTCACTCTGCCGTCCCTGCCCCTTGGCCGTCAGCCCGACGAAACGGACGGCGATAGCGGCATCAGGGTAGAACTTGTCGAGTTTCAGGCGGCGATTGGTGGCCGGGTTGACCAGCCAGTCTGGGCTGACGTTGTCCTGTTCAGAGAAGCCTTCAAAGGTGCGCGCCAGGATTTCGCGCCACGCGCTCATGGCAATGTAGATGTAGTTCATAGCAGAGCGACTCTCATGGTTTGCAGTGTCGTATCGGCGCCGCACATCCTTGCGGCCAGGTGAGATTGTAGCACATCCGTTCCTTGGGGCTGAAATCCCTTGCACGGCTCGGATCGATAGCGACCCGTCAAAATGATCCAGGAACGCTCGCCTGCCATGCGCCCAACTCGCCAGAGGCGGCTGGGCGAGGTATAATCGATTGCTGTGGATATGCTAGCAGAAGATCCAAAACTCACCTCCGAAACTGAGCGCATCGGTCTGGACAGCCGGCGCATGGTCAGTGCGGCGCTAGTTGTCATGATTTTTTTCGTGTTGAGCCGCGC
>CAIRNL010000329.1 GCA_903879975.1 uncultured Chloroflexota bacterium
GCGCGATAGTCGGCCATGGCAATGACCTGGCCACTCAAACGCGCGTCCTCGGCAGCGAAGGCCAGCAGGTGACTTTCCAGGGAGACGCGCGCCGCCGTCAGCGGCTCGATCTCGCCGCGCAAGACGCGCACAAAGTCGGCCATGATGCCCTCGTCGCCGCCCCCGTGGCCCACCGTGCGGGTGTCGACTGTGACCACTTCGGTGGCCCCGCCGTGAATATTGATCTCGATCTGCCCCGGCTCTATGGCCACGGCACGCAGCGTACCCTTGGTGCCGTCGTAGCGCATCGAGCGGTGCTCCTGGTTGGAATGCCCATGCATCACCATCGTCACCGATGCGCCGCTTTCCAGCTCCATGAGCACAGTCTGGTGATCGACGACGTCGTTGTCACAGTGGTACACGCAACGCCCGTACGGTCCGGTCTCGATGGCTTTCAGGCGCCCGGTGCGGCTCGTGTCTGGGCTGATGATGCTGAAGGGCCAGGAGGGGGGCGTCTCCGGGTCGTGGCCGGCACGGATCAGCTGCTGCCGGGCAGCAGGGAAAGTACGCTCATAGTCGAGGTAGATCGCGATCGCCGAGAAGGGACATTCTGCCTCGATCGGGCAGCCGTCGGTGCAGCGCAGCGGGATGTGCGGACCCACGCTAGCAGCCCGATACTGCATGAGCGAGCCGACCGACGACAGGCGCTTGACCGGGCTCTTGAGATTCCACACGAGCACGTCCATATCGTGGCAGCACTTGGCCAGAATCATGGGGCTGGAGAGTCCCTTATTGCGCCAGTTGCCGCGCACGAAACTATGCGCCATGTGCCAGTAGGCGACATTTTCGCGATGTTCCACCGTGACGATTTCGCCGATAGCATCTGACTCCAGGATTTCGTGGAGCTTGCGCCAGAACGGTGCGTAGCGCAGTACATGACAAATCTGCAGGATGCGCCCGGTGCGTTCCGCTGCCTGCACGAGTTGCACGCTGCCCTCCAGCGTATGTGCCATCGGTTTCTCGAGCAGGACATGATAGCCGGCCTCCATCGCAGCAATGGCCGGTTCCACGTGCATCTGATCCTGCGTGGCCACGATGGCGCCATCGCCGAGTTGTCCGGCTGCTACCATCTCCTCCCAGGAAACGAAACACTGTTCATCCGCCAAATCGTGCGTTTCGGCCATGCGCCTGCGCCGGATCGGGTCTGGGTCGGCCACCCCCACGATGCGCACCTGATCGGGGTGGCGCAGCGCATAGGGTGCGTAGGCCCCCGCCCCGCGGCTGCCCGCGCCGATCACGACCAGTTCGACAGGTTTTGCCATAGGACACCTCGTAGCACATTTTCAGTTGCGGATCGCAGCGATCCGGGATCAGCGATCCACGGGATCGGCGGCGATCGGCGGTCAGAGATTCGAAAGTTTGACTGGCTGACCCGTTTTTGCCGACTCATACGCAGCCAGCGCGACGGCCATGGCGCGCAGACCGTCCTCGCCGGTAATAGAAGGTTCACCTCGCATACGAATCATCTTCACGAAATCGGCCATGAGGCCGCCATCCATGTCACTGCCGTAGCTTGCCCACCGTGTCTTGCCGGCGGCATTGGAGGCCACGGTCACATATTGCTGCAGCGTGTCGGCATAGACGGCCCCGAGCGTGCCCAGAATCTCCAGTTTGACGTCGCCCCAGATCGTGTAGCTCGGCGGCCGGGACCAGCTCGTGTCCAACGTGCCGTAGACACCGTTGCTGAGCGTGAAGGAGAGCAGCCCGGCATCGTCGATACCGAGGCCGGGGTGAAGGAGGCTCTCGCCGATCTCGGCGTAGACTTCGGTCACCTCGGCGCCCCAGAACCAGCGCAGCACGTCGATGACATGCACCGTATGGTCGAGGACTGCGCCGCCCCCGGCGAGATCAGGGTTGACAAACCAGCCGCCCGGCATGGAGCCGTGATTGGTGCAATTGACGGTGAGGATTTCACCCAACAGGCCGGCATCGAGCTGTCGTTTCAGTTCCACCACCGACGGGGCAAAACGCACAGGGAATGCAATCTGGAGCCTTGTATCTGCGGTGCGGCAGGCGTCGATCATAACCTGTGCATCGGCCACGGTCGTGGCAATCGGCTTCTCGCACAGGATGGCCTTGACGCGGCCGGCTGCACGCTCCACATAGGGGCGGTGCAGCGCGTTTTCGCTGCAGATCACGACCCCATCGAGGCCGGCTGCCAGCAGTTCCTCGGCGCTGGCCAGGCGCTGCACGCCAAAGCGACCGGCCCACTCTGTCGCCAGTTGTTCGTTTGCCTCATACATACCGACTACTTCCACGCCCGGCATGGCAAGCAAGTTACCGGCGTAGGAAACAGAATGCAGGTGGGCAATGCCCAGAAACCCAATCCGAATATTGTGTTCAGCCACGGCATTACCCTCCAAAATCTCGCATGGTGATCGGCTGGCCTGTGCGCATCGACTCGATGGCAGCCAGGCCAACGCGCACCGCCTCCAGGCCGTCACGTGCCGTGACGATCGGCGTGGCACGGCCTTCGACCACATCGACGAAGTGAGCGAGCTCAGCATAGTACGGCTCGTCGGTGGCACTGGTTGGACTGCTACCCAGACGCTGGAAGCCGTTCTGCTCGTCGTACAACTCAGCGAGCAGGGGTGGCCGGTCCAGCGAATCCCACTCTACCAGGCCGGCATCCCCCGCTACCTCTACGCGGGTGCGAAAATTGCCGCGTGGGTGTGACCAGCTCACCTCGATATGGCCGATGGCACCGGAGGTGAAGCGCAGCGTGAGAAGAGCGTGATCTTGAAAGGGCTTGCCGGCGAAAGTCAACCCGCGCGTAAAGACCCGCTCGACCTCGCCGCAGCACCAACGGGCAAAGTCGATATCGTGGACAGCCACGTCGAGGACGACGCCGCCGCTCTGGTTGAAGTCGGCATAATACGGCGCCGAAAAGTCACGGCCAGGCCGCGGGAAGCTGCCACAGCGTGCGCTGCGGTAGACGGCTGGCGTTCCGATAGCCCCTGCGTCGATCGACTCCTTGACCTTGCGGTACATGGGGAAGAAACGCACGACCTGGGCCGGGAAGAGGGGCACGCCCACACGTTCGCAGGTTTCCACCATTTCCAGCGCGTCAGGCAGGTGGCGGGCGAGCGGCTTCTCGCAGATGATGGCCTTGCGCGCCGCGGCTGCGGCCAGCACATTTTCCTTGTGCGCCGTGCCGGGCGTGCAGATATCGACGAGGTCCACTGCGGCAAAAAAATCGTCCAGGGAGCCGAAGACGCGGCCGCCATACTTCTGGGCGGCGCGTTCGGCGGCTTCGGGCAAGAGATCATAATAGCCGACAAGTTCGATACCGGGCATCTGCCGCCACCCATCCAGATGGACGGCGGCAATTGACCCCGTACCCATGACTCCAATTCGTAGCATCGTTCAGTCTTTCTTTGGCAAATTGGGCTCTCACACGGGCACAAGAGCAGCGAGAATTTATCGGCGCTCCTTTGTGCCTTGGCATGAGAGGACATTCAGGGCACTGAAGCATGGCCAGCGATGGGGGTAGATCGCCTGCGTCCCAGCCAGAGGAAACAGAGCGCGCTGGCAAGGGCAATGGTCGAACAGAGAGCGAAGAGCGCGGGGAAGCCCGCCATCTGCACCAGCGTACCGCCCAACATACTGCCCAGCAGTTGGCCGGTGCTCCCGGCAGCGTTGAAGAGCCCACTACGGCTGCCGCGATGCTGCTGTCCACCAAACTCGGCAGC
>CAIRNL010000330.1 GCA_903879975.1 uncultured Chloroflexota bacterium
ACGCGTCGCATTGATATGGCACGATGTACACGGCACAGACGGATCGCTGTGCACCGAATGCGGCGAGCGATCCAGTGCCGGCAGGTCCACGCCCAGCGGCAACGTCTCCCCTGAAGGCAGCGTCAGCACAGCGGTCTTGCTGCCGTGACAACCACGACACTCAGCATCTGCCATACCCACAGGGGTCGGCAGCGGTGGAATCGGCTGTGCCGTTGCACGGCCCGGAGCAAGAATTGTCCCGGCCAATATCATGCTGGCAGCCAACACACTCGTGAGCAGTGCGGTTCGCAGAAGAGTTTGCATGGGCAATATCACTCGTCTATCGTTCGTTCTCACTGCCGGCCAGGTCACGGTCATGGAAGCCGGTCGCCACTTCGATCAGGCGTGCATCTTCCAGTACGGGTGCGCGGCCAAGTTCGCTGTGGCAGCCTTTGCAGGCATACTCCACAGCTACATAAGGCAACGACGTGGAACCGTCCTTGTTGAACTGAGACTTAGCATTGGGATTGATGGCAAAGATATGGGTGCGCATGTCGCCGCTGAAGCGTTCAGCGCTGGCAACGGCACTGGTCGTGATCCGTGGCATGTGGCAGTCAACACAGCTGGCATGTTTGCGGTCTGTGATCTTCTGGTAATTGTCCTGATCAAAGTGACACCCTTCGCAGTCCCCCTTGGCATCGACACCGTCGCCGTAGCGGGTCGACTCATGCGGGTTGTGGCAGTCAACACAATCCATGACGCGCTTCTTCGACGAGAAGGCTTCGGTGTACTGCTGGTTGTGATCGATGAAACCCGCGTGGGCTTCGATCGTGGTCATCGTCGAGCGGCTATGACAGGTGCCACAGCTTTCGGCGTCGCGCAGGATCGGCATAGAGACCAGGTATGGGCTGTTGACATGGTTGCTGCCCGGCCCGTGACAATTCTCACACCCCACGTTGTCCTCTACCCAGGTGCCGACAAGACCGGCCAGTCCATCCTGGTTCCCATCAGGGATATAGCCTGTCGTATGGCATTGGGCACAGTCAAACGGCACCTCTTCGCCGGCGTGATACGCCACGAAACCCGCTTCTGTCTTGAGCGTCTTGTTTTCAAGATTGTACTGTGTCAGCGCGCCTGCGTCGCCCGTGATCAGATTGCCTTCCTTGTCGACAAAGCGCGCCATCCAGCCGTATCCGCCGATGACATACAAAATATCATCCCACGTGTAGCCTTCAGGCGGGGCAGGCACTTTCGATTCCGGGAAAGCGGGCGGCTGGCCATCCACAATCTTCGTGAGTGCCCACGCATGTCCCGTGCCCATGTAGGCTTCATGCAGGTCGGTGTGACATTCTTTGCAGGCATTGCGCCCGACGTAGGCAGCCGGCATGTGATCCAGGCCAGGTTCACCCATTGGCCCGGCGGGGCCCTGTTCGCCGGGGGGGCCGGAGGGTCCGACGGGACCGGGGGGGCCGGAGGGTCCCGGCTCTCCGGGCGGGCCAACTGGGCCTGTCGTTGTTGCCAATGCGCACCCGCTGAGCAGGGCGACAGAGAACAGGATGATCAATAGAAACAAGAGTTTCTTCATTTACATCTCCTCGCGCCAACGACACTGCTGATCATTGCGACGCATCCATACGATGCGTCATTTCTATTTCGTCACCGGCTGGAACAACGATTAAAGGCTACATCACACACCCACCAGATTCATCCGGCACGTGGTTGGTTTGATCCCCGGTCAGTTGACCGGGGAATCCCCTGTCGTCAGATTGCTGCTCACCGGCCTATTGGCGTGCAGCGGGGCTTGACTCGAGCCGGCGCACGACATCGAGGAGTTGAGCCTTCAGTTCTGCGCGCCGCCGCAGCCACTCCGTATCGCCCATCTGTCCAAGCGCGTGCATGTCGTCAATGCGAGCGATCTGGTTCAACATGGAGTCACGCAGGGTCAACAGATCCTGGCGCGCGGTCACCGAAGAGAGCGTGCCACGCTGCAAAGCGACGCCAACCATCGCCAGCAGAATAGCAGCAACGACAGCAGCCATCGCCCAGGCGACCCAGACCTCCATCGGAGGGGCAATCGAGGCAATCGCCTCGCCACTTGCTTCCACCGTCCGTGGGTCGACGCCGCCGCGTTCGAGCAACCCCTGCATCTTGACCTCGACCTGGCCTGGTGCGAGGTCAGTCTGGCGCCATACCTGGTACTCGTTGCCCTGCAGATTCTGGATACTGTCGAAGGTCATGGCGGGCACGTCCACACGCAGGTCAGGCAGGTTGTTCACCAACAGCGACATCGAATCCACCGGGAACTCAAAGCCCTGCTTCATGTCGTAGCTGGTGCCATTGTACGGCAGCGCGTACTGCACAATCACCTGTTGCGTACTATCACCGGGCATGACAGGCATCGTGTCGTAGAGCATGTCGCCGACCCGCCAGAAGCGACTGCCCAGGGTGCCGTTTTCCAGCGTAAGCTCCTGGGCATCGGCAGGCACCGGAATTGCAGCGGTCACCGGCACATCGACACCCTCGACTGACCGTCCCACAAAAGTCCGATCGCCGCTGTTGCCAAACAGATAGATCTGAGCAACGACCAATGCACCCGGCTGCGAATCCAGAATCCAATGTAAGCGGTTGATGCGGATAGACTCAGGGCTTTCCGTCACACCATAGATCTTCACGTTGGCAGCAACGGCAGGCTGGTCGGCGCTCAACTGCATCAGTTGGCTGCTGTAGCTGACGCCGTCGGCCACAACAGTGACCAGGTAGGCAAAATCGGGGCTGACGCTCAGGTTCTCAAAGGTAAAGGTGTCATCGACTTCGAGCGTGGTCGTGAATGTGGCTACCGGATCAAAGCCAAGATAGGCATCCAGAAAAACCAGTCCATCCTGAATCTCGGTAGGAGCGCCTTCCTCCCCAAAGGTTACGGTACCCGTAATGACACCCTCGCCGGGGCGATAGGGCGACACCCACGATGGGTTATAGCTGAAGGAGCGGACATATTCGAGCGTATTATCTTTCTGTTCTTTCGACCAATCGGCGCCGATGTCAGCATGGGCATCCTGCCAGCCGGCCAGCCAGTCGGCCTGGCTGCGAAACGTGGTCGATTCAAGGTCGGTGAAATCGTTCACATCAGCCGTGGCGTCAGGGCCATCGCCGGCGCCGTCTTCCCCATGGCAGCCGGCACAACTTTCGGCATAGAGCGCCTGGCCGGCGTTCACGGCGTCCTGGTTCGTGTGCAGGCTCCAGGCATAAGCAACGGCATTCCAGATTTCCCCGTCATTCAGTTGGTTCTGCCAGGGCGGCATCATATTTTGCAGCCGACCGAACTTCGTCGTATGAAAGAGCATAGCTGGGCTCAGTTCCCAGACTGCCGTTGGGTCAGCAAACACAGTGGGAGGCACAGGCAGGGCGGCCGCAGTCGGGCCATCCCCCATGCCTAGCTCACCATGGCATGGCGCGCAGCTGGCCAGATACGTGCTGCGCCCTGCGGCCGCCAGCGGCGGCGTCAGTGGAACTGTCACCTGGGCCGGATCGTAGGGCGGTGACTCACGTCCTCCCTGATCCTGCGCATAGGCGACCGGCGCCAACAGCGTATTGACCGGCAACAAGACCGTCATGAGGAACAACAACACAATTGAACTAGTTCGCAAAACCGAATCCTCCCAGTGAGAAACTGTAAACACTTCCTGTGACAACTCTACTCGGCAGTTTGTGTCCAGACAGACAGAACAACAGCAGCCGTCGCCCGACAGCGCCCGCGCGAGAATACAATGGATCCGAGGTCTGAAGTCAAAAGCGACCGCCAGCGTGAGCAGGCGGGATAGTTTCAGGGAACAGGGACGCGTTGATAGCAGCCGGCTATTGGTTAGCCCGTGCAAATACCTCTTCTGGCTCTTCTTCGTAGCGGCTCGGGCACTTCAAGAGCAGGGTCTCGGCCTGGAAGGAGCCGTCGGGCAACAGTTCGCCTTCGACAATAGCCGACGCTGCTCGCTGGAAGTTGTCGGGACGCGGGCCAGAAAAGACGATGGGCAGTTGATCGCCTTTTTCGTCGGCTATGGAGAAGCGGAGTGTAATTTCCTCGGGGCGCCAATCCTCACTGCCATCGACGACGGTGCCGCTGACACGCACGCGCTCCCCAATGATGCTGGCGCCCTTGTGATTGAGCTCGCCAACGGTCATGTAATAGGCGCCTGTGGACATGGTTGCCTGCACCATCAGTGCAATGACCAAGCCGACCAACAAGAGGCCAGCGATGATGAATTTGAGATTCTTCGACGAACTTTTTTGCTCCGCCAGATCGGCGGGGATCGCCTGCGCCTGGGTCGTCAATTGAGTCATGCCAACACCTATCCTGTCTCGAGTTCATCCGGGGATGAGCTGCAGTGATTCGGCCGTTCTGCCACCGAGCGCGCTGAAGTGGGCAGCAGAACAACGGCCCTCCGAAAGCAGACACATCAAATGTAACATGACCTACAATACCGCGCAAACCTCAGAATGTCACCGGCTAAGTGTCCAGGAATTTACATGATGATCGTCCTCACCTGGTTGGGACGCCACGCGCGCAACGGACACAGTGCTGATATCGGCGTTGACGACAGGCTCGACCTGGATGAGGAACCGGCGCACTGGGCGCTCGACGGCATCGATCAGGAGGCGGGAGCGATCGCGGAAGGGAGATGGATTGAGATGTGCGAAGAATGACGAGCAAGGGGAAGTAGCAGCGCCAGCCAGAGGTCAAAGGCTGGGCACTGACCGTACTACGCTGGTATGCAATGCGGGGAGGGGATATGATCACCCTCCGCCGCGAAGGGTCTTCCAGTGAAGTCGTTCAAAAAGGTGATCGAGGTCGATCTGCTCACCGAAGAAGACAGCAGTCGTACCGCCGACGCTGAGCGAACCGATCGTGCGCCGGGTTGCCTGGCGCAACTCGGCGCGCCAGTGGCTG
>CAIRNL010000331.1 GCA_903879975.1 uncultured Chloroflexota bacterium
CGCCTACTCAGATGCAGAGGTTGACGCGTATGTCGCCTCGGGTGACCCGATGGACAAGGCAGGCGCCTACGGCATCCAGGCACGCGGCTTTGCTCCGGTCGTTGCGCTTGAGGGTTGCTACGCGGGCGTCATGGGGCTGCCGTTGGCCGATTTCTGCGATCTGCTGGCCGAGTTTGGTGTGCGCACGCCGGTGGCGCCACGGGCTGCCTGCCTGCTCTTCAACACCTTTGCCTGCTGTGCGGCCCGCATAGACCATGCGGCCCATATCGATTTCGACACATCCGCGGTAGGTTGACACAGCGCAGTGCGCTTGTTACACTCGCAATGGTTGCCGAAGACGTGTCCAAGCTGGCACCAGGAGATGCGGTTTGTCATCCAAAATTGACAACGATTACCTAGCGTATGAGGAATCGTTTGGCGGCGACGGCCGCGAGCGCCGCGGCAAGAAGCCCAAGCCGAAGCGAGACTCAGCGCACCTAGCGCACGGTGTGGTTGTGCGGGCGCGCGGCCACCACTTTGATGTAGAGACTGCGGCATCTACCGAGGAGGACGGTGTGGCACGCCAGCGCATGTGTGAGGTGCGCGGGCGTCTGCTGCAGGAGCGTGGGCGCAATACGCTGGTTGCAGTGGGCGACCGTGTGTGGCTACGGCCAGAAGGAAGCAGCAAGGGGCTGATTGAACGCATCGATGAGCGCCACCGCGTGTTGAGCCGCCAACATCCGGGTGAGGCACACCCGGCCGAGGATGTGATTCTTGCCAATCCCGACCAGGCGATGGTCGTCTTTGCCGCGGCCAGGCCCGAGCCGCACGTCCGCATGCTCGACCGCTTTTTGGTCATCGCCGAAGCGAACGAGTTGCCTGTGTTCATCTGTGTCAACAAAGTGGAACTGACCGGGGAAGCAGCGGCACGAGCGATCTTCGATGTCTACGAGCGCATCGGCTACCCAGTACTTTACACCAGCGCCAGGGAGCATCTAGGCATCGATGCGCTGCGCGCGGCCATCGTGGACCGGATCACGGTAGTGACCGGTCCAAGCGGTGTGGGCAAGAGCAGCCTGCTCAACGCGATTCACCCAGCGCTGCATCTGCGCGAGGGCGATCTGCGCGACTTCATGGACAAAGGCAAGCACACGACGCGTGCCGCTCAACTCTATCCCATGCCCTTTGGCGCAGAGACCTACATGGCCGACACGCCCGGTATCCGGGAGCTTGGTCTCTACGACATCGACCCGGCCAATCTACAATTCTATTTTCGCGAGATGGCAGACTACCTGCACGCCTGTCGCTACCCCGGCTGCACCCACGACCACGAGCCGGAGTGCGCAGTGCGGGCTGCGGTGGAGAGCAACGCCATCGACGCAGAGCGATATGATAGCTATTTGCGGTTATTGCAGGGAGAAGAATGAGCCAGGGAAAACAATTGCTGATGAGTGATTGCTGATTGTCCATGGGCGGGGTTATGACGAACTTTCTCGCTGGGCTGAACGAACCACAACGCAAAGCTGTCTCAACGGTCAAGGGGCCGGTGCTGGTGCTGGCCGGGCCGGGATCGGGCAAGACGCGTGTGCTGACACGACGCATCGCCTATCTCATCGACGAGGCCAACATTGCGCCATGGAATATCCTGGCCGTCACTTTTACCAACAAAGCGGCCGGCGAAATGCGCGAGCGCGTGGCACGCATTTTCGAGGAGAAGTTCGGCCCGCCGCCACCCGGCCAGGCGCCGCGCCTGCACGGGCTCACCATCGGCACGTTCCACAGCCTCTGCGCCCGTATCCTGCGCATGGAAACAGCCGCCATCAGCTATCAGCCCAACTGGACCATCTACGACAGCGGCGAC
>CAIRNL010000332.1 GCA_903879975.1 uncultured Chloroflexota bacterium
CAAACACCAGGGCAACCTCCTCTTCCGTCATTCCTTCCACCAGCCGGTTCATCTGACGCTGCACGGTTGGAAAACCGATATGGGTGTTCAGCGCCAGCAATCCAGGACGAGTCTGTTGCTCTGGAGCGGCAACAAATCCTCCGATCACACTCACCAAGTTGTTGGCCGCAGCGATTCCCACCAGCTTGAGATAGCGATCCAGCATCGCCAGGTACAGGTCAGGCGCGTATTGCGTGGTCGCCAGCGCTTCACGGAGCAGGTTTGCTTCCAACCCGACCAATTCAATCTGCGTGGCTGTTTCCCGCAGGTTTGCGGCAATCGAGGTCAGTTCAGGCACCCCTACGCCCAGCTCTGAAACAGGGCCTTCCGGCGGCGCAGGCGGATTGAGACTCTTGAACTGGATGATCGCAGAGTGAATCAGGTCATAGGTAGCGGTCTCACCGCGTTCAAGTTCGTCCACCAGACGTGGCAGATAGGGAATCGCCGAATAGAACAGCTGGACTGGATTGCGCAACACCTCCGCAAGCTGAGTGCCATCCAGCACCTCACCGTCTGCCAGCGTAATCGGTTCGGCATCCAATTTCACCAACAAGTCGAGCAGACGCTGGCGAATATTCGGGTAGACAGCGGCACAGGTGGCATCTGCCTCGCAATCGGCAAAAACGCGCAGGATATTGTTGGCAAAAATGAACCCCTCATCGGCATAGTCGTAGTTCAACGGGTAGACCCCGTCCAGCACAACACTGCGGATCGGGGGAAGGTCAGCCGAGGGATGGTCGGTGTAATACTGCATGATGGCGAGCGCCACTGTCGTGCCGTAGGAGATGGCATGGAAATTGTACGCAGGCGCGTGGAGTTCCTGCATCAGCGCCACTGCATCGAGCACAGAGTTGGCAGTATTGTACTGAGTAATATCGATCCCCTGCTCTTCGAAATAGGTGCGGCAGTTACCCGTCTGGTCGAAAGCCTGGATTGCGCGCTCCCGCTCCAAAAAGGGCTGCGGCCCATCCGCCAACACTGGGATGCCCTGCGCTATCATCTGTTCAATAAACCCAGGGAACGCAGCATCGTAGGCCGCTCGGTCTTGGATACGGGCGTCATCCGGACAATACAACTGCGAGCTATACCGTGTGCCGCGCTGGTCCCACAGAATGATGTCCCGATCTTCACGTAGGCGCTCGTAGGCCTGAATATAGGTCAGGATGCTGCCCAGCGCCGTTCCGCCAGGTCCCCCTTCAAAGTAGATCACCGGGTCTTCGAACGGCACGGTCGCCTTTGAAACCAGACGCGCATAGCTGATGGTGATCAGGCGACCCTCTGGTTTGGACCAGTCTTCGGGTACCTGGATCTGGCCACAAAGGATGGTTTCCCCTTCGATCTCGCCCAGCGGCGTCCCCATCGGGCATGGGACGACCTTCTCATTGACTGCTGTAGGACTCTCCTGGGCATGTGCTGCTGTTGTGGTTATCACCAGCAGGCAGACACTGACGATCATGACGAACAAACGGCGCATAAATAAACTCCCCCTGATCAGGTTGGCGGCAGATAACGTCTTCCAACGACAATATGACATTGTTTGATGGTCTATGCAAGTGGAGTCCAAGCTGCAGGGAGTCCAGAGCCGCTATGCAGCTGATCGGCCTGCAAGGAAGCTCTATCTGAAGGAAAAGAGTCCCGTCACGGCAGGCTCCTACTGCCCGGAGCCGTGACGGGACAAACTCAACGTAGGCTGTGGCTGAGGTTGACCAACAGCGCACGGCCATCGTCAGTCATGGTGTTCGGGCCGCGGCTGTAGCCCCACAGGATAAAGCTGCGCTCGCCGTGTACCTCGCGCAGGACCGGGTAGTGCGCCTGATCGCCGGTTTCACGGCCGATGAGCGTCAGGCTGGAGCTGGGTTTCGGCACGTAGACGCCGATTTCCTCCAACCGTTCGGCATAGAGCTGCACGCGGCGCTCGAACGGCGTGATCGTGTAGGGTTCGGACCAGTAGCGCGCAGCCGGGTCCACGACGTCGACAGCCGGGTCGGACGACAGCCAGCTCTGGCTCCAGCCAGTGGCGAGACCCGCCTGCTCGAAGAATGCGGAGCCTCCCTGTCCCAGTCCGAGCACGGACAAGGGATATTGAAGCAGCAGCCCAGCAATATCCGACGCAGAAAAAACACCGTACGCGCTCGTGTCAGGGCCGACCACCAGCAGGTGATAGACACTCAGGTCTGTCGATGGAATCTCGCGCAGGCGCCAGCGGTCGACCCGCCAGCCGTTGGCTTCGAGCAGCCCTTCCACCTGATAGGCGATCTCCGGATCCGTGTCCCACACGTAGAGGGCGCGGTAGCCAACCTCAAAGGCAGCCTGGGCGTAGCGGGTGAAAGGATCGCCGGCGTTGTTCGTGCCAGTGGCAAAGAGCTTGACAGCATAGCCACCCGGCGCAGCCGTCTGGTCGAAACGCACGCCATAGACGCCGTCATCCGCCTTACCGTCGTCGTGGCTGCCGTCGTCGAGTCATCCTTGACGTCGGGCATGCACTCGGCAGGGAAGGTGCAGGCGCGCGCTGGGTCAAGGCCGCGCTTGGAATCTGGATGCTCGCAGATGGCGTAGTAGGAGAGGCGGTCCTGGCTGATGTCGCCGCCGTAGTAGGAGTTGATCATGGCCATGCCGGCAACCTGGCAATAGTGGTTGTCATGCTCGCTGACGCGGTGCGTGTCGGGGTGCGCCACATCCCAGGCGCTGTCGCCGCTCTTCGTATTGTAGCCGCTGACATCGAGCAGGAAGGTGTCTTTGTGTTACACCTGCCAGACAATGCCGAGCGTCTTCTCGGCAGAGGGAGCGGCCGTTCCCACTGCGCCCAGGTCGACGGCATTGATGGACAGCGGCGCCGACCATGGGCTGGCCTGACCGCCTTCGACCACCGCGTACACGCGCCAGTAGAGCGCAACCTGATCCATCCGGTCATTCAACACATTCACGACGCCCGCCGGCGAGTGCAGCACGGCTGTGCCCGCGCTGAACGCACTCGCGACACTGCCGGGATTGGCCGGCGGGCTGCTAGAGGAGCTTCAGGCCAGTGGCCGTTGCCGGGAACTGGCTGAGCGCTGCTACGGCTTTTTCAACTTCCTCTATCTGGGGCGCGGGATCAACTACCCCATCG
>CAIRNL010000333.1 GCA_903879975.1 uncultured Chloroflexota bacterium
AAGGTGTCTTTGTGCTGCACCTGCCAGACAATGCCGAGCGTCTTCTCGGCCGCGGGAGCGGCCGCTCCCACTGTGCCCAGGTCGACAGCATTGATGGACAGCGGCGCCGACCATGGGCTGGCCTGACCGCCTTCGACCACCGCGTACACGCGCCAGTAGTAGAGACCTGGCGCCAGCCCGCCGTCGTGGTGATAGTCGGCAAAAGGCGTGACGGTGTCGACGACCGGCTGGTTGAAGGCGGGTTCATGCGCCAGTTGGAAACGGTAGCCGGTGGCATGGGGAACCACACTCCAGCCGATGACCACGTTGGCAGCATCGACACTGTCGCCGTCGGCAGGCCGGCTGAAGGCGGGCAGCGGCACAGGGTTGGCATGCCCCGGCGTCAGTTGGCTGGCGCGATAGATGGCCCAGGTGTCGGCGGAACCGGGATAGCAGCCAGCCGATTCGTTGGGCAGCAGGTGTAGGCCGTCGTCTGCAACCGCCACGTAGCCACCCGACGCAGCAAATTCGAGGTAGGCGCCGGCGGCCCACGCGCCGGCAGCTACGGCGTCACCGGCGTTCTGCGGCGGGCCGCCCCAGGCGACAAAGTCTTGCAGGGTGGCAGGAGAATGCGCGCTGCCTGCATAGAGCGCAATCTGATCCATCCGGTCATCCAACACATTCACGACGCCCGCTGGCGAGTGCAGCACGGCTGTGCCTGCGCTGAATCCGTAGTGATCGGCCGCAGCACCCTGCCCGTCAAAGTAGAGGACGACGAAGTGGCCGGGTGGGACGGGAGGCAGCGCGTCGGGGATGGTATAGAGGGTGCCGCCCGCATCCACGAACTGCCAGCCGGAGATGTCGACAGCGGCCGCTGCCACTGCGGGCGTGGCTGGGTCAGCGGCGACGTTCTGAGCCGCCGGCTCGCCTAGCTTGCTGATAACCGGAAAAAACTGATATTGCAACGCACCCGCAGGATCGAGGTGGTAGAGCTCGATCCACTCGATGCCGCTGCCATCGGGCTTGGGCATGACCTCATTGAGGACGATGCGTGGCAAGGGAACGGCATCGGGGTCCTCAGGGGGGCCGGCACGGGCGACGGCTGGGACGCCGAGCAGCACCAGCAGAATGAGCAGGGGGCATACGAGTTGCAGGGAAACAGGACAAAGATCGCGCGCAGGTTCTCTCATGGTTGACCTCCTTTCTTGGCAACCAAGGACACTTCATCGTGCTGCTACTATCCAGTATAGGTCTGTTTTCGAGCTCCGGCGCAGGCGGATGGAAAACGCACAGAAGACAGATAGCGCAGGCGCGTGCAGATCGAGCAGCGTTGCCAAGGCGGGCCGGGGATGGAGCAACAGGCTGAAGCCGTTGGGGAGCGATCCGGAGTGATCGGGGAAAGCAGAGCAGGCTCCGGTGACAGGTGCAAGGCGATATGGTGTACTCTGTGCTAGAATACAGTGCAGGCTGGAGCGGCAACCCTCAATCATTGATCGCAGCCCGGAGCAACCCAATGGACTGGACATCCTTTCTGACATGGCTCGAAACCCAACCATAGCCGGTTCAAGATGTATTGGCCGGCGCCGCGGGCGATCTGACCAGCGGCCTGGCCGGCCAGGCAGTTTCAAGATTGCAGACGCCGCCAGGTTTTTGAATTGTCGTTCACGATGACTACAGCTCCTACTTCAAGTATCACAACGCCTCTCCTGCTCTCTACAATGCCCATCACCTGCGTATCCTACGCTTCATCCACGAGCGCTACGACCAGGCATGGGCGAAAGAGATCATTCAACCTACGGGTACTGGAGGATTCCTATGTGTGGTATTGTCGGCTACATCGGCAGCCAGCAAGCTGCCCCGATCGTCCTGTACGGGTTGCGTCAACTGGAATACCGCGGCTATGACTCGGCTGGACTCGCCGTGATCGACGGCGAGGGCACGCTACACGTGCGCCGTGAGGCGGGCAAGTTGCTCAACCTCGAACGCTGCGTCGAGCGATCCCCTGTGTCGGGCGCCGTCGGCGTCGGCCACACGCGCTGGGCCACGCACGGCGCTCCCAGCCAGCGTAACGCCCACCCCCACAGCAGCCCCGATAATGACCTTGTTGTCGTGCAAAATGGCATTGTCGAGAATTTTCTCGAGTTGCGCTTTGACCTAGAGCGAGCCGGCTACGTCTTTCGCAGTGACACGGACACCGAGGTCATCGTCCATCTCATCCACCGTCACTATCACAATCGCTCTACCGGTGACCTGGAACAGGCAGTGCGTGCTGCACTGCGTGAACTGCACGGCCCCAGCGCCATCGTCGTGCTCTCTGCGCGCCATCCGGACCGCCTCATCGCAGCACGGCTGGGCAATGCTGGTGGCGTCATTGTCGGCTACGGCACCGGCGAAATGTACGTGTCCAGCGATATTCCGGCACTCTTGCGCTACACACAAGAGGTAGTCTTCTTGGAAAACCGGCAGATGGCCGTGGTGACAGCGACCGATGCACACTTCACTGACCTGGACGGTGTACCGGTGGTCAAGGAGCGCACACGCATCGACTGGAACCCTATGGCCGCCGAAAAGGGCGAGTTTCGTCATTTTATGCAGAAGGAAATCTTCGAGCAGGGGCGCAGCCTGACCGACACATTGCGCAGCAGGCTGGATTTCCAGCGCAATACGGTCGTGCTTGACACGCTGAATCTTGATTCTGATGCTGCACGGCGCCTGTCCAAGCTGACGATTGTTGCGTGTGGCAGCAGCTACTACGCTGGGATTGTGGGGAAGTACTACATTGAACGGCTGGCGCAACTTCCGGTGGAGGTCGACTATGCCAGCGAGTTCCGCTATCGCCAACCACTCATTGCTCCAGACCACCTGGTGCTTGCCATTTCACAAAGTGGTGAGACGGTCGACACGCTGGCCGCGCTGGAGCAGGCGCGATCCAGGGGCGCCTTCACCGCCGGAATCGTCAACACCATCGGAAGCCAGGTCGCGCGCGTGACAAACGGGTGCATCTACATGCAGGCTGGGCCGGAGATAGGTGTCGCCAGTACCAAGGCCTTCACTGCCTCTGTCACCGACCTTTTCCTGCTTGCCATCTACCTGGGGCAGTGCCGCGGCGTGCTTGGCGACGCTGAGCGAGCGCGCTTGGTTCACGCACTCGCGACACTGCCGGGATTGGCCGGCGGGCTGCTAGAGGAGCTTCAGGCCAGTGGCCGTTGCCGGGAACTGGCTGAGCGCTGCTACGGCTTTTTCAACTTCCTCTATCTGGGGCGCGGGATCAACTACCCCATCG
>CAIRNL010000334.1 GCA_903879975.1 uncultured Chloroflexota bacterium
ACGCTATGCACGCGAGGGGGTCGATGTTCATGTGATTATCGCAACCGACGGTATTGCAGGCTCAGTGGACCACGAAGGGCGCCTGGCGGACCACAGCTCGCTCGCTCAGGTGCGCTCGGCCGAACTGGCTCTGGCAGCCACACGTCTGGGTGTGAAAAGTATCTGGTCGCTGCCCTATCGAGACAGCGGTATGCGCGGTTCGCCCGACAACCAGCACCCTCAGGCGTTGATTCGGCAATCGGCACAACAGGTGACACACGAAGTGCTCTCCTACATGGTCCGCCTCCAGCCACAGGTCGTGATGACACACGATCCCTTTGGCGGCTACGGCCATCCAGACCATGTCCGCGTATGCGAAGCGACGACAGCCGCATTCTACCTCGCGCGGCGCTCGGCCGGCGCCGACGCCGCACCCCATCCAGGGCCGCACAAGCTCTACTATACGGCGTTTCCCAAAGATCTGGTGAAGTGGGTCGTGCGCTTCATGCAACTCACTGGCAAAGATGCACGCGCCGTTGGCCGCAACCGCGATATCGATCTGATGGAAATCAGCCGCTGGGTGACGCCGGTGACAGCACGCATCGACATCGAACCCTATCTCGCCGCTAAGCAGGCCGCCAGCGAGGCCCACGCAAGCCAGTACGCGGGCGGCCCATCCTGGGCAACGGTGATTCCGCCCATGATTCGTCGCCGTCTCCTGCGCTTTGAACAGTTTACTCGCGCATTTCCCGCACCGCAGGCCGCCGTCGAGACCGATCTGTTTGCACCGGGCGGATGAGATTGCTAGGCAAATCGGATGGCCGCCGGTAAACCAATCAGAACAATTAGGCGCGACAATAGAATTATGCGTGGAGGCAAAGGATTATACCGAGTGAAAGGCGGAGACCGATGAGCGCAATTCAGCGAGGCGTGCAAGGCAGACTCGTAGCAGCAGTGCTGGTCTCGATCCTGCTGTCGCTGCTGGCGGGGGCTGCAGTGGCTGCAACGCTGGTCAGCCAGGATGACTATCGTCTGCCCACTGGCGAAGTCCTGGAAGACAATCTCTACGTCGCCGGCGAGTCAATTGTCATCGACGGCAATATCGAGGGCGACCTGGTGGCAGCAGGCGGCTACATCGAAGTCAACGGCGAGATCAGCGGCGATGTTCTGGCAGCCGCTGGCGCAATTGTCGTCAACGGACCGGTGGCCGGCGATGTCCGGATTGCCGCTGGGGGACTCACGCTCAACGGGCCAATCGGCGGCGATCTCGTCTCGGCCAGCGGGGGAGCCGCTGTTCCCGGCATGCCGTTCATCCCCATGGACATCGATGGGCGACAGATGCAACAGGGCACCTTTCTGGCCGGTTCGAGCAGCGTGGGCAAAGATGCAATGATGGCGGGTGGCTCCGCTGTCGTCGACGGCACCATCGCCGGTACGCTGTGGGCGGGCATGGGCACTATTCAACTGAATGGTGCGGTCGGCGGCGACGCTCACCTCTATGGCAATCAGATCTCGGTCAGTGCCGGCGCCAGCGTCGGCGGCGTGCTCTACTATTCGGCCGACACCGAGAGCGCAGTCACGATTCCCAGCGGCGTCGCCCTTTCGGTCGAGCCGGTCGTGACTGAGACGCCACAGCCCGCGCCCGAACCGTCGCTCAACGAGCAGATCCTGAACTGGACAATTCGGCTTGTGCGGGCGTTGATTGGGTTGCTTGTGCTTGGCTGGCTGCTGATCCGCTTGTTGCCCAGCTTTGCCACGCGCACGGTCGATGTGATGCATACGCAGCCACTGCCGGCGATTGGCGTCGGGTTGTTGATTCTGGTCGCCGCTGTGCCGGCGGTCATCGTGCTCGTCGGCCTGGCGTGGCTTTTCTGGGGCTTCTTCCCAGGTGGGCTGGCAACGGCCATGTTCCTGTTCGGCGCGCTGGGGATACTCTGGTTCATCAGCCCAGCGTTGACAGGCTGGGCGGTGGGGCGGCGCCTGGTGGGCGGCCAAAGCAGTGAAATTTTGAAACTGCTGCTCGGCGTGCTGCTCGTGCTGCTGATTATTCGCATTGCAGAGTGGATCCCGTTCGCCGGCGGCTTCGTCGCCTGGCTGTTGCTGTCGCTCAGCTTCGCCTATGCCGGCGGCTCGATTGCGCTGGCGCTGCGACCAGGATCGGCCGCCAAACAGCCCGCCGCGCAGACCGGGGCACCGCTCTGATGCCGGTGATCGAAATCTCTGCCCCTCTCTACGTGGGCGACGTCGTCGAGATGCGCAAAGCGCACCCGTGTGGGGGAAAGACTTGGGAACTCGTGCGCGTCGGCGCAGATATCGGCATGATGTGCCGCACTTGTGGCCGCCGCGTGATGTTGCCGCGCCGCGAGTTCGCTCGAGGTGTCAAACGATTTCTCTTGCGCGGCGCCGGCGCCGCACCACCGGCGCCAGCGTGAGCCAGCTGCCAGGGTCAGTCGATGAGGTGAGCCAATCGCACGCCCCTGCGATCATACCGGACGGGGAAGGAACTGCACTCATGCTGCGATCGGAAGTCGTCTCCTATCTCGACAGCTACCTGCGGATCGCC
>CAIRNL010000335.1 GCA_903879975.1 uncultured Chloroflexota bacterium
ATCGCTGGAAATCATGCTGATCGCGCCCATGTCATGCAGGATATCCTCCGCCGCAATCGTCTCCGCCCGGATGCGGCTTTCGGCAAAAGCTACGTCTTCCGGCACCTGAGGATTCAAATGGTGACAGACCATGAGCATATCGAGGTGCTCGGCAATCGTATTGACCGTGTAAGGGCGCGTTGGGTTCGTTGAAGACGGGAGGATGTATGGATAGCCGGCGATACGAATAATGTCCGGTGCGTGGCCACCGCCAGCACCTTCGGTATGATAGGTATGGATCGTACGGCCGGCGATGGCGGCGATTGTGTCCTCCACAAAGCCAGCCTCGTTGAGCGTGTCCGTGTGGATTGCGACCTGCACGTCGTACTCGTCTGCTACACGCAGACAGGCGTCGATTGCTGCCGGTGTTGTGCCCCAATCTTCGTGCAGCTTCAGCCCGCACGCTCCCGCCGTGAGTTGTTCGACCAGTGGTTCCGGTGTGGCTGCGTTCCCTTTGCCAAGCAGCCCGAAGTTGACGGGGAAAGCCTCCAGCGCCTGCAGCATGCGAGCCAGGTTCCATGCACCTGGCGTGCAGGTGGTTGCATTTGTACCGGTTGCCGGCCCTGTGCCGCCGCCAAGCATGGTCGTGACACCGCTGTTGAGCGCCTCGTAGATTTGCTGAGGCGCGATAAAATGAATGTGGGCATCTACCCCACCTGCCGTGACAATCCGATGTTCGCCGGCCACGACCTCTGTCGCCGGCCCGACCACCAGGTCAGGATCGACACCGTCCATGGTCGCAGGATTACCTGCCTTCCCAATCTTGACGATGCGGCCTTCCTTGATGCCGATGTCACCCTTCACAACGCCCCAGTGATCGAGAATGACGGCATTGGTGATAACCAGGTCCAGAGCGCCCTGCTCGCGCTCGCGCAGCGCTGTGCTGCTTTGCCCCATGCCGTCGCGGATTACCTTGCCGCCACCGAATGGAATCTCGTCCCCATAGGTGGTGAAGTCGCGTTCGATTTCGATCAAGAGTTCCGTATCTGCCAGCCGCAGGCGGTCGCCTACTGTGGGGCCATACAGGCTGGCATACGTACGCCGATCCATGGAAAGTGCCATTGTCAAGCCTCCGTTTCGTCGGTCAGAAAGCCACGTGCAGCAGCAGCGGCCAGTGCAGCAGCTCGGATCGCCGTGTCGTCCAGTGCCCCCATGACCAGGCCGTTGCCGCCGAACACCTGCCGCAGCCCGCCCAGCGCAACGAGCGTGACCTCTTTTGTCTCGCCCGGCTCGAAGCGGACGGCTGTACCCGCCGCAATATTGAGGCGCGTGCCGTAGGCTGCAGTACGGTCAAAGTGCAGCGCGCGATTGGCCTCGAAAAAATGGAAATGACTGCCGACCTGGATTGGCCGATCGCCTGTATTCTGTACGAGCAGACTTGAAACGCTGCGCCCTGCGTTCGCCACAATTGGCGGAGCGTCCGCTACGACGATTTCACCCGGTTTCATGGGTCCTCTCCTTCCGAACAATGCTGGTGTCCGCGTCAGCGAATGGGATCATGCACTGTGACGAGTTTGGTGCCGTCCGGGAAAGTTGCCTCGACCTGCACCTCGTGAATCATATCGGCGATACCTTCCATGACATCCTCGCGGTGCAGAATCCTGCCGCCCAGAGTCATGATTTCGGCGACGCTTTTGCCGTCGCGGGCTGCCTCCATAATTTCGGCCGTCAGCACGGCCATTGCCTCCGGATAATTGAGCTTGATCCCGCGCGCCTGGCGCTTGCGTGCAAGTTCGGCGGCAACAAAGATCAACAACTTCTCGCGTTCACGATCGGTTAGGTGCATTGTTCCTCGTCTCCCTCGGCCATTTCAGTAAATTTTGCGGGGCAGGATTGCATCCAGCGCATAAAGTGCCTGTTTGCCGGCGCGCCAGAAGGCCGGTAGGCTGGCGCTGAGTTGTCGCGCGTCATGGGCCAGCCCGCGTACCACGACTCCATCGGCAGCCAGGGTGCTGGCGCCCCAGACAACCTGGCGTTCAATCGTCAGTTCGTCCGCCAGCGCAGCAAGCCTCTTTTCGAGCGACAGCCAGGCAGCCGGCGATTGGCCGCCTCGGCACATCAGCAAAGTGGCGAAGCTCCGATAGTCGCCGAGGGCTGTCGGCCCAGTCAAGCGCCCTTGGGCTGGCGGCAAAGTGACCTTTTCCCAACTCACTGGAACCCTGTCGACCGTCACGATACTCTCCAGCGCAAGCCTGGCATAGGCGAAGCGTTCGCCGCTCGCCTCGCGTCCCGGCGTGATCACATCCCACGCAAACAGGCCGCCATCGCCGGTGAGGTCGCAGCGCATCATCTGGCGGTAGCGTGCGCCGGCATATGGGATGAGCGGGTCGGGCAGATACTCGAGCAGCCCGCCAGTGCCGATGGTGAACGCCGTCTGCTGCAGCGCGTCGGGCAGGCCGGGGCGGTGCCGATAGACGCGCGTCGCGCCGGTTGTCGTGACCTGGATGCGGGCATCGGTGCCAACCGCCACGCTGACACACAACTTGTCTCCGCCCAGCACGCCACCCGAGACATTGTGCAGATGGATCAGGGCGCTGCCATCGGCCTGAGCAAAGGCGCGGACCATGCGCAGGGGTGGGGTCTGTGCGACCGTGTCGACGACGGTGCGCCGTCCGCCCTCGCCGTCGATGGCTCGGCAGTGCAGTGCCAGGTTGCCCTGCGCCCCCGTTGCTGCAGCGGCAGCAGCTGCACTGTCCGCAAACTCACCTGCAGCGCTCCACAGCAGTTCAGGCACGGCGACAGGGTCCATATGCTCGGCGTCCATAGTCAGCTGACAAAGAGGCGAACTGGGAGCGTCGGGTGGCGCATGCTGGCAAGTTCGAGCAAGGGCGTGAACATGGGTGGCTCTTCGTCTCTTGCTGTGGCGCTGCGCCGAGCGGTTGCTGCCAGGGCGGGTTGCAGCGCCCACAAGATCGACTGGGCGCGCTGCTGTCCCAAGGGCATGAGACGTTGGCAGGCTGAGATGAGTCCAGCCATCATTTGCTGCAAGAAGGCCAGCACAGTGGCTTCCTCGCCTAAGCGCCAGTGCCCGCCGAGCAGACCAAAGACGGTTGCGTGGTGCAGATCGGTGACGTCACCGGCATCGAGCGCTTGGCGCAGCGTTGGGTCATCCTCCAGCGAGATTGCCAAGCGCAGCAGGCGACGACCGAGGGTAGCACTGGCTTGGCGGCTTTCACGCGCCGGCTTACGCGCCGAAAGGCGTTCGTTCATCTCCCGCCACGCCTGCCAGCTGATCGCATCAGCGCCGGCAAGGGGGTCGGCCACCGGTGCGCCGAGCGCGTATGCGTGCCGGCAATATACAGCTTCGACTGTACCGGACTCTGCCAGAAAAGAGTCAAAGCAGGCATCGAGTTGCTCAGCGTTCAGGTTGGTGTCGTGAATCAAGGTCTCCAGCCCGTAAGAATGCGCCGTAGAGCCGATGGGCAGGGCGCTGTCGGCCAGATGGAGCAATGTCAGCAGAGGATACGAATGTAAAGCCATGACAATTTGTCAGGGTATCACAGCCTCATTGCCCTGTCTTTGGTCATTCGGCGCTAGAATCCGGCATCCTTTCTTGTGCAGATTGTACAGGGGGCCTGGGCGTCCGCACCGGGCAAAAGTGCTTTGACCATTCCCAGGGCAGCGCGGCCGCGGTGCTCGATGTGCGCCACTGGCGCGAATCTCTCCTGCGCGTAAATCCCGCCATTCATCCGCTCGGTTTGCAGGTGCAGAGTGGGAATGCTGCGCTGGCGGGCCATGCGCGTCCGTCCTCTGTCGCTCGCACAGATGGAGGCGTTGGTCGACACGGCGCTCGGCGCAGAATCGCTCGCCGTGTTCGCTGCCGATCTGCCAGCGTCCTACCCGTTCAACCGGAGTGCGTAGGGTAGTGCAAGTGGATGCACCCCTTACAGCGCAGTTGACGCGCAGCGGGGGACAGCGACTCCGTCGCAGTCTTTGTCCTCTCCCTGGCGACGATGCGGGAACGCAGAACGACTGAGGGGTTCGACTATCCGTGTGCTGATCATCAGGCGCGGACTCGGGCGGATCTCGGTAGGCCGTTCTCGAATCCGGAGGCCGGCGGGGTTCGGTGGCAGCACACACGGCTGCTTTGCAATTTCGGATGGGCTTCGCCGGTCATAAAAAGGCGGAGTGCTAGCCGCCCCCCACCCTATAGAAGCCCCGAAAATCAGGATCAGGGGGAGCGGGCACACCGAAAACCCATGAGTTGACCCCAAGTGACGGGGGTGGTGGGTTGCCGATAGGCGGAGCGTACCGCACTGGCAACATCATCCCACGCCCCGCCCCGCGCCACACGACTTGTGCCCGAGGCTGGTCCCGGTGGATTGCTTGTGGGCGCTGTGCTGTAATAGGTGCTACTGTACCAGTCGTTCACCCACTCCGACACATTGCCAGCCATGTCCATCACACCGTACGGGCTGGCACCGGTCGGGTAGGCGCCTACCTGTCTCGTAGTATCAAAACAGTAGGTGGAGCCATTCAGGAAGTTCGCCCTGTTGCAGTCTGGCGCCTGACCACCCCACGGGTATACACGCCCATCTGTCCCGCGCGCCGCCTTTTCCCACTCCGCCTCCGTCGGCAGGCGCCTGCCCGCCCAAGTGCAGAAGGCTGTAGCCTGTGTCCAATTGACATTGACCACCGGGTAGTCGGCATAGGTAGCATTGCCGTAGTAGGGGATGCGACTGCCAAAATTCA
>CAIRNL010000336.1 GCA_903879975.1 uncultured Chloroflexota bacterium
CCAGGACGATGCCGACGATCTCGACGAATGTAGCGATCGGCTCGGTGGTCACAGCCCCGGGCAGTGGCGAGTGAGCAAAGTACCACTCCGAAATCATCGCACGCTGCATGAAGCCGTTCTCGAATGCACGCTCCAGCTGATCCGGCACAAACCAGGTCAGGAGCAGAATCAACAGCATGGAAGTCGTCAACCACAGAAAGACGACGACAAGCCCACTGCGCATGTCACCGCGCCGCACAGAGATGGCAAGAAAAATCGTGAGCACCACAGCCTGAATGAAAGGCATAAAGCGCGGCTGTCCCATGACGGCAGGCAAGGCCGTTGTCAACAACGCAAAAAACGCTGCCATCAAGAAATAAGCCGGGTCGCGTGAAAGCTGATACGCTCGTTCCATACAGGTTCCCCATTATAGCCGACCGTATCACGCGGATGGAATCGCAGCAAAGGCCGGGAAGCACCAAGGCTCGCCACGATCGCCCCGTGGCCAAGGCAAACGGAGGGGCGACTGACAACCAGCCGCCCCTCCACCCCATGCAAAGCTGACTTCCAGCGTCGAAGAGCCTGCTTCTGCTCTCCAACGAGTCTCACGTCGTTAGCGCTGCCGATTCGGATCCAGCAACCACGCAACCAACGAGTCGATTTCTTCTTCACTCATACGCTCAGCAAAGTTCTGTGGCATGATCCCAGCCATGTATCCTTCGTTCACATAGACATTCGGATTCACAATGCTGTTGTGCACATAGGTGGTCGCATCTTCGCCGGGTACGCGCGTGCCAGCAACTTCAGGCAAGTTACCCATGTTCGGGCCGACCGGGCCACGATTATTGGCATCCTGCGGCACATCCAGATTGTGACAACCAGAGCAGCCCATACTCACAAAGAGTTGCTCCGGGGGCAGAGGACCGGTAGGCTCAGGCATCGCTTCCGCAACCGCAGCCATACCGTCTGCCCCCGCTGCCCGTGTCGGCGCATTGACAAACGGCTGCCACGGATCCGGATTTTCAGCTGTACCCTGCTGAAGTGCATCTGCTTCCCAGTTGACCACGAATGCTGTCACATTGTCGACCTGATCATCGCGGAAGGGTCCCCCATATCGATGGCTCCAGGTAGGCATCCGCTGTGCCCACTGCGAGTTCACATTTGAGGGACGCCCTGCCGCAACAGTCAGTGCCACATAGTCGTGCAAAGAGCCTGTCCAGGACACGTCGGTCAAGCGCTGCGTGAAAAAATACTTGCTGTTCAATGCCGGTGCAACACCAGGCAACCCTTTGCCGTCCAGCCCATGACAGTTGGCGCAGTTGTTGGCATAGATATCAGCGCCTTTTTCAATTGCGCGCCCATCCCAGTTGGCCGTCTGCGCCTCCATCCGTTGCTCTTCGATCACGCCCAGGAAAAGCAGCACAGCAATGGTCACCACGACGGACACAATGCCAAGAAGAATTTTGGCCAGTGCAGATCGAACGTAAAGGAAGTTATACCATGGTTTCTTCATGGCCAGTGCCTACTCCTCTGCTGCCGCACGCATGAAGCCGAAATCCTTGAGACCATACTGTTCCCAATACAACGAATACTCGTGCAGGAAGAACGTACGAAGGAAGCGATCCTGCGTTCCCTCAGGGCTCAGCCAGTAGATCTGCCACTCGACACGCTTGAGGCTGGGCTGCTCCTGCGAAACAGTCAGGATGCCATATGGGTTGATGAACGATGGATCAGCCTCCGCAAAATGAGCGATTCTTGCTTCAAAGTCATGTAGAATGTGGTTGAACTCTGCATCGTCGGTCGTTGGATGCTCACGGGTATCGTACACACCGACAGGTAGGTGGGCATAGCCGATTTCACGCACCGGCCCCATGGTCTCTTCGGGCATCAGTTCCTGTACGATTTCGACGGCCGGAGCACCCTGTACTGCGTAATAGGGCGTGCCCATCCAGCTCAAGATGATCATGACAATGCCGGCTACCACGCCGCTGATGATGGCCACGCGGCGGTCACGGCCACGACGGCTCGGGTTGCGGTCAAGATATGGAATCGCCATGAGCAACACAAGCAGGACGCCAGGGACGACAACGCCAGCAATCGTCTTGTCAGCAATTTTGAGCAAGCCCTGGAGCCAATAGAAATACCATGGCGCAACGGTATGCAGCGGCGTCGACTGCGGATTGGCAATCGATTCAAGTGGCGCTGAGAAGAAGAACGCAGTCACAGCGACCATCACTGCCGTGAATCCTATGAGAAAAGTTGCTTCATCGATCATCACGTCGGGCAAGAAGTAA
>CAIRNL010000337.1 GCA_903879975.1 uncultured Chloroflexota bacterium
AGGCCGACGCGATCCTGCAGCGAGCGCTGTCTGGCCAGAGCAGCGTAGACGATGCCCGGCGCTTCCAAGGGCATATGCTGCTGGAACTGGCGCGTATGAGCAGCGAAGATGGCCTGGTGATGCAGCTGCATGCTGGCAGCTTGCGCAACCACAACGCCGCCCTCTTTGCGCGCTTCGGCCCTGATATGGGGGGAGATATTCCGGTGGCAACCGAATGGACGCGCAACCTGCAGCCGCTTCTGGCACAATACGGCAACGACCCGCGTTTCCGTCTGATCCTCTTCACGTTAGACGAGAGCACCTACAGCCGCGAGTTGGCGCCGCTGGCGGGCCATTACCCGGCGCTTTACCTGGGACCTCCCTGGTGGTTCTTCGACAGCGTCAATGGGATGCGCCGCTTTTTCGACCAGGTCGCTGAAACTGCCGGCCTCTACAACACAGCCGGCTTCAATGATGACACGCGTGCTTTTGCTTCGATCCCGTCGCGCCATGATATCTGGCGGCGGGTGAGCTGCGACTGGCTGGCTGGACTGGTAGTACAGGGGTTGCTCGCCGAAGACGAAGCAGTCGACCTAGCCCACGAACTGGCCTATGGGCTGGCCTACCGCGCCTACAAGGTGGACCGCGCAGACAAACGGTGAGAAAGGAATAAAAGATGGCTTTTCTGCAGGAGTTGTTCAGTCTGGAGGGCAAAGTCGCTGTCGTCACCGGCGGCACTGGTGTTCTGGGCGGTGCTATGGCGCTGGGGCTGGCGCGCGCAGGTGCCAAGGTCGCTGTCATTGGACGCCGCCGCGCGCAGGCGCAGGCCATCGTCGCCGCAATTGCTGCTGCAGGCGGCGCCGGACTTGCACTGTCCGCTGATGTGCTGGTGCGCGACCAGCTCGAACAGGCACGCACGTGCCTGCTCGATGCCTGGGATGGCATTGATATTTTGGTCAACGCTGCCGGTGGCAACTTGCCCTCCGCCACTCTTCCGCCTGGTGAGTCCTTCTTCAACCTGCCGGTCGAAGGGATGGATCCCGTGATTGCGCTCAATCTACAGGGGACGTTGCTTCCCAGCCAGATCTTCGGCGTGGAGCTGGCGCACCGTGGCAGCGGCTGCATCGTCAATATCTCTTCAATGGCCGCACAGCGTGCGATGACGCGCGTCGTTGGCTATGGTGTGGCCAAGGCTGCGGTCGAAAATGTCACACGCTGGCTGGCGGTTGAATTGGCGCGCTCCTACGGCGCTGGGCTGCGCGTCAACGCCATTGCCCCCGGCTTCTTCGTCGGCGAACAGAATCGTGCGCTGTTGCTCAACCCGGATGGCTCGCTGACGCTGCGTGGCAAGACGATTATTGAGCGCACGCCGGCAGGGCGATTCGGCGTGCCGGACGAGTTGTTGAGCACGTTGATCTGGTTGTGCAGTCCTGGCGCACGCTTTGTCAACGGGGTTGTTGTCGCAGTGGACGGAGGGTTCAGCGCCTTCAGCGGCGTATGACGTACACGCGGGCAAGCAATATCCCCACCACGGGTCAAGCGTCACGAATCACGTGTCCTGTGTTCTCGATGACTCGTGACGTATGACCCGTGGCGCCTGACGACTACGCATGAATGGCCTCATGCGCGTGCGCCTCTTCAATCGCCAGAACATCTGCTGTAGTGCGCAGGATAGCGTCTGGGATCAGGCTGATGGAGTC
>CAIRNL010000338.1 GCA_903879975.1 uncultured Chloroflexota bacterium
AGGCGGCGCCATGGACCTGGCTGTAGGCGCCAAACGGCTCATCATCACCATGCAGCATACCAACCCGGATGGCAGCGCCAAGATCGTGCCGGCGTGCATGCCCGGACAACGGCACATTTCGTAGAGCGCTTGCCGGCATGATCGGACATGGTGTCATGAAGGGACTCGAGCGATGGGATGTAGGGCGCGCTCGGCATCGTGCATGAGGGCTTGGGCCCCGTTGCACGTTTGGGGCGACGTACGTTCCCAGCGCGCAACCAGGAGAATCGAACATGGTGAATGGATTTCTGCCGGGTTTGAAGCTCGGCGAGGCCTTCTATGTGGAGGTCGTGCGGCCGCTGTTGAATGAGAACTTTCCCTTGTTGCCCCACGCCGCTGCATTGATTGGCAGCGGTTCGGAAATTCTCGGTTTTGACGACGAGATGTCGACCGATCACCACTATGGGCCGCGCGTGATGCTCTTCCTGCGCGACGATGTGGACCCGGCGCTGGCGGAGGCAATCTGGCAGATGCTGGCAGCCCGACTCCCCTACCGGTTTCGCGGCTATCCCACCAATTTCACGGCGCCCAACCCGAACGACAAAGGCGTACAATTGTTGGCAGCGGTGGAGAGCGGGCCAGTGAATCACCGCGTGGAAATTTTGACCTTGCAGAGTTTCTTTACCAGCTACCTGGGCGTTGAATACGATGCGCCGCTGGCCCCGGATGAGTGGCTCACCCTTCCGCAACAACGTCTATGCACGACCGTTGGCGGTGCAGTGTATCACGACGATATCGGGCTGGAGGCGGCACGACGGCGCTTCACCTGGTATCCGCACGCTGTATGGCTCTATTTGCTGGCGGCGGGCTGGGCGCGCATTGGGCAGGAAGAGCATCTCATGGGGCGTGCGGGTTCCGCCGGCGACGAGATCGGTTCGGCGTTAATCGGCGCGCGGTTGGTGCGCGACGTGATGCGACTGTGTTTTCTGATGGAGCGAACGTATGCGCCCTATCCCAAGTGGTTCGGGACAGCATTCCGGCGTTTGGCGTGCGGGCCGCAACTTGAGCCGGTGTTGCTGCACGCCTTGCACGCACAAAGTTGGCAGCAGCGTGAGGCGTATCTGGTGGCCGCCTATGAAATGGTGGCGCATCTGCACAACCAGCTCGGCCTGACCCAACCGATGCCGGAGCGGGCGCGCGAGTTTTTCGGCCGTCCTTTTCGTGTCATGGCGCTGCATGGTTTTGCTGACGCACTCATCAGCGCTATCACCGATCAGACGGTGCAGACGATAGCAAAGCGCCCGCTGATCGGCAACGTCGACCTCGTCAGTGACAATACGGACGTGCTCGAGAATCACTGCTGGCAACCGATCCTGCGCACATTGTACAGGCCGTGAGTAGAACGACGACTAGACGCCGGCTTGTTGCCGGAAAGGCTGAATTGCCCTGCCGTTCTGGGCCATACCCACCCAGACAATTCACCTTGACGGCGCAGCAGCGTATTGTGCCCGCCAGGCGCAGGAGGCGATGTGCCAGGATGTTTGTTTTTGCAAGATTGGCGCTCCTCCCCTGAATGTGTAGAATGATGTCAAAGCACCGTTGCTTGTCCGCCCCATATCTGTTCTCAATCGTTTACCTTGCAGGAGCAAATCATGAGCGATCAAACCAAATTCGTTCTGTCCGAGCGCGATATCCCTGAGAAGTGGTACAACATTACCGCCGATATGC
>CAIRNL010000339.1 GCA_903879975.1 uncultured Chloroflexota bacterium
CCCCCCTGTATACAGGAGCGGATTCTCAAGCAATGCCACCAATCCAAGTTGTCAGTGAATTCAAACCCACCGGCGATCAGCCGCAGGCGATTGCCCAGTTGGCCAGCGGGATCCAGCAGGGAATGAAACATCAGGTGCTGCTTGGCGTTACGGGTTCAGGCAAGACCTACACGATGGCCAAAGTGATCGAGCAGGTGCAGAAGCCGACGCTGATCATGGCACACAACAAGACGCTGGCTGCGCAACTCTACGCCGAAATGCGCGAGTTTCTGCCCAACAACGCCGTCGAGTACTTTGTCTCCTACTACGACTACTACCAGCCGGAAGCGTACATCCCGCGCACCGACACGTATATCGAGAAGGACGCGCAGATCAACGAGGAGATTGACCGCCTGCGTCTGGCTGCGACGAGTTCACTCTTCAGCCGCCGCGACGTCGTGATCGTCGCTTCTGTCTCATGCATCTACGGCCTGGGCAGCCCACAGGATTATGGCCGCGTCGTGCTTCACCTGGGCGTGGGCGACACGGTGCGGCGCAACCAGGTGCTGCGCCATCTCGTTGAGATCTACTACGACCGCAACGACAATTTCTTGCAGCGCGGGCGCTTCCGTGTGCGCGGCGATGTGCTGGAAGTACAGCCGGCCGACCGCGAGACCGCCTACCGTATCAGCCTGTGGGGCGACGAGATCGAGCGGATCAGCGAGATCGATACACTGACCGGAGAGGTCGTGGCCGATCACAGGCAGGTGGACATCTTTCCAGCCAAGCACTTCGTCACGCCGCAAGACCGCCTGGAAGAAGCCATCGAAGAGATCCGCAAAGAGATGGCAGAACAGGTCTCGACCTTCGAGTCGCAGGGCAAACTGCTCGAAGCGCAACGTATCCAGCAGCGCACCAACTATGACATTGAGATGCTGCGCGAAGTTGGCTACTGCAACGGCATCGAGAACTACAGCCGTCCGCTGGCCGGGCGGCCGCCCGGTTCTACGCCGTGGACACTGCTCGACTACTTTCCATCCGACTGGCTGCTCATCATCGACGAGAGCCACATGACTGTGCCGCAAGTCCGCGGCATGTATAACGGCGATCGTGCGCGCAAGGAAGTGCTCGTCGGCTATGGCTTCCGTCTGCCCAGCGCGTTGGACAACCGGCCGCTCATGTTCAGCGAGTTCGAGGATCACCTTCACCAAGTTGTCTATGTCAGCGCCACGCCCGGCCCGTACGAGAACGAGCACGCCGAGCAGGTCGTTGAGCAGGTGATCCGGCCCACCGGTCTCATCGACCCTATCGTGGAGGTACGGCCAACGAAGGGCCAGATCGATGACCTGGTGCGCGAGATAAAGCAGCGTACGGCCAAGGGTCAGCGCGTGCTGGTCACTACGCTCACCAAGCGCATGGCAGAGGATTTGACCGAGTATCTGGCCGAGCTCAACATCAAGGTGCACTATCTCCACAGCGAGATCCACACCATCGAGCGCGTCGAGATTCTGCGCGACCTGCGCCTCGGCGTCTACGATGTGGTGGTGGGCATCAACCTGCTGCGCGAGGGACTGGATCTGCCCGAAGTTTCGCTGGTAGCCGTGCTGGATGCCGACAAGGAAGGCTTCCTGCGCAGCGGCAGTGCGCTGATCCAGACCGTTGGCCGTGCAGCGCGCCACGTCGAAGGTAAGGCGATTCTTTATGCCGACGCTATCACCGATTCGATGCGTTATGCCCTCGACGAAACGAATCGCCGTCGCGCCATCCAGGAAGCGTACAATCGAGAGCACAACATCGAGCCGCAGAGCATTGTCAAATCCATCCGCGATCTCACCGACCGTGTGCGTGTCATGGCTGAAGCCAAGACCGAGTACAAGGCCGGCGGCAGCACAGCTGCCGAATCGATCGTGCCGGACGTCAGCCCAGAGCACCTGTCGCCAGAAGATCTGTCGAAGCTGATCAAGTCGATTGAGCAGGAGATGAAAGATGCGGCCAAGGCGCTGGAGTTTGAGCGGGCTGCCGGCTTGCGCGACCAGCTGGTGCAGCTGCGACGCATCGAAGTGGAGCGGAGGGTGGCGGCGTAAACAAGTATGCACAAAAACCCCTTACCTAGACTCGACGAGCATCCTGAAATCCGTACTCATTTGCTTGGTTTTTGTTTGAAGAAAATGTCTCTGGCCGCTACGCTCAAAAACCACTGAAAGCCAGCGACCGGATTATCCGGGCCAGTTCCAATCCGGGCGACCTGGTGATCGAAGTTGAGCCAGATATTCTCGATTTACTGTGCAAACCCCTTGGCAGAGGTGTTGGCACAGACCAAAGGAACTCTAATTCATGGCAAACACCAACGGCGCCGCCGATCTCAACGGAACGCCTGCCACCGACAACAACCTCGGCACCGTCCGTGCCGCCGACATCACCCAGGAGATGCAGACGGCGTACCTGGACTACGCCATGAGCGTCATCGTGGCGCGCGCGCTGCCCGACGTGCGCGATGGGCTGAAGCCGGTGCACCGCCGCATTCTCTACGCCATGTGGCACGACCTGTCGCTGACCTCTGACAAGCCCCACAAGAAAAGCGCGCGCATCGTCGGCGAGGTGCTGGGCAAGTACCACCCGCACGGCGACACCGCGGTCTACGACGCCATGGTGCGGATGGCGCAGCCGTTCAGCCTGCGCTATCCACTCGTGGACGGCCAGGGCAACTTCGGCAGTATCGACGGCGACAACGCCGCCGCCATGCGCTACACGGAAGCACGCCTGGCTCGCATTGCCAACCTGATGCTGGAAGACCTGGACAAGGACACGGTCGACTGGCACAACAATTTCGATAACACGTTGCGCGAGCCAGATATTCTGCCTGCTGCGCTGCCAAACCTGCTCATCAACGGCTCCAGTGGTATCGCCGTGGGTATGGCGACCAATATCCCGCCGCACAACCTCGGCGAGGTCGTCGACGCGCTGGTTTTCATGCTCGAACGCTTCAACAAGGTCGACGATATCACCGGCGAAGAATTGATGCATTTTGTCAAAGGGCCGGATTTCCCCACCGGCGGCATCATCTATCGCTTTCGCGAGGAGGGCAAGGGTGAGGACGACACGGACGCCATCGCCCAGGGGTATGCGGTCGGCAAATCGAGGCTGATCATCCAGGCCAAGGCGCACTTCGAGGAGATCAGCCGTGGACGCACGCGTATCGTCGTCACCGAGCTGCCCTACCAGACCAACAAGACTGCGCTGCTCGAACGCATCGCCGACCTGGTGCGTGACGGCAAGCTCGAGGGTATCGGCGACCTGCGCGACGAATCCGACCGCACGGGCATGCGGATCGTCGTCGAATTGACGCGCACGGTCGAACCCAAGGATGTGCTGGCCGACCTGTTCAAATACACGCCCCTGCAGCAGACCTTTGGCATGCAGATGCTGGCGTTGGTCGATGGCCATCCACGTCTGCTCAGCCTCAAGCGCATGCTGCAGCTCTTCATCCAGCACCGCCAGGAGATCATCCGACGCCGCTCAGAATATGATCTGAAGAAGGCGCGCGATCGTGCCCACATCGTGGAGGGACTGCTGCGCGCGCTCGACATCCTGGACGAGGTGATCCAGACTATTCGCCGCAGCCAGACTGTGGAGACGGCGCGCAACAATCTGGTCAGCAACTTCAAGTTTACTGAGATTCAGGCCCAGGCGATCCTCGACATGCAGCTGCGCAGGCTCGCTGCGCTCGAACGCAAGAAGCTCCAGGAGGAGTACAATGACCTCAAGAAGCTGATTGCATACCTGGAAGACTTGCTGGCGCACCCAGAGAAAATTCTGAGTGTCATCAAGGATGAGTTGCTGGCCATCAAGCAGGAATTTGGCGACGCCCGCCGCACACAGATTGTCGATCGCACCAAGGGGACACTGACCTCCACCGACTTGTTGCCTGACCAGATGGCGTGGGTCAGCCTCGGCAAGAACGGCGAATTACGGCGACAGGCCATCTCCAAGCCGGGTAGCTCCACCCTGCGCCAGATCGGCAAGGACAGCCAGGTTGCGCTGCTCACCGCCAACACGCGCGATTTGCTCTACGTTTTCAGCAAGGATGGTCGCTGCAGCCGGATCGGCATCCACGAGATCCCCGAAGAGAGCAGCAAGAAGGTTTCAGATCTGACCGGCTTTATGGGCCGTGACGCCATTACCGCCGCAGTCGTGCTGCCGCGCACGCGCGACAGCGAAGACGAAGGCTTCCTCTTCCTGGTGACGGACCAGGGAACGATCAAACGCATCACAGTGGCCGACGTGCAGGCAAACACCGGCGGCGAGTTCACCGTGATGAATGTCGACGACAAGGAACGGCTGACCTGGGCTTTCCGCACGCGCGGCGATCAGGAGGTGATCCTGGTCAGCGCGCAGGGGCAGTCGATCCGCTTCACGGAGGAGGACGTGCGCAGCATGGGCCTGCCAGCCGGCGGCGTAGGGGGCATGAAGCTCAAGAAGAAGGACCGCATCGTCTATGCCGGCATCGTCGATCCCGACGGCGAGCTGCTGACGGTGACGAGCGGCGGTTTTGCCAAGCGTTCGGCATTCAGCGAATATAGCGTGCAGGGGCGCAACGGCAGTGGCATCGTGACGCACAAACTTACGGATAAGACGGGTGAGGTGGCTGCTGCCGTGGTACTGCCGCCCAAGAGTGACAATACCTGGGTCATTTTTGTGACAGCCAAGGGTAGTCCCAAAGCGGCACTGACGGTCGAGACGCCGGTCATGGGACGAGGCGTCCAGGGCAAGTCGGTCGTCGTGACCTCTGCGCAGGATGGCATTGCAGCCGTATGGCGGCCAGATCTCGGTGCGTGGGACAGCGATCCTGCTATCCCACCCGAACCACCCATGCCGGCACGGCCGGCAGAAACCAGGCGTTCGGCGGTCAAGGCTGCTGATCCACAAGCCAAGGCAAGCGCTCCGCTGCCCATGAAACTAGCGCTATCCCCGGCCCAGCAGCCGTCATCCCTTCGTGCTGCCCAGCCGGCAGAGGCAGCCGCCGCACCAGCGTCTAAAGCTGCTACGCGCGCGCAGCAGCCTGCCTCCCAGGGCGCCGATAAACCTCCTGCCCAGCCAAATTCCGATGAGTCGACTCCCATGGCGTTTGAGTTTTTGGAACAGCTTTCTGAGGCGCCGACTGCCAAACGAGAGAAATCAAAGCCTGCTCAAAGTAAACTGAGCACAGTGGTCAGCGTCTCCGAATCCCAGGCTAGCGAAGCAAAAAAGAAGAAGTGAACACTTGCTCCAGCGTGCGCTGCACAGCGTGTTGCTATTGCGTACGTTGCACGACGTATTCGCAGAGCCCGTACATGGAGTGGCGATATATGTTGTCTGGGAGGAGACGCAGGCTCTCCTCGGCGCGACGCAGAAAGGTGCGGGCCTCGCTGCGCGCCGCCTCAATGGCATCTCCAGCGCGCAGATCGCTGACGACGTGTGCCACTGTCTGCTGCCACGCTGCCGGATCGCCGTCATCTGCCAGCATCTGCGCAGTTTCCAAGCATTCGATCACCGAATCTTTGTCCGGGTGTAGTTGCAGATAATGGAAAAAAGGCAGCGTCAACGTCCCCTGGCGCAGGTCGCTGCCGGCAGGCTTGCCCAGCGTTGCCTCATCACCGGTAAAATCCAGAATGTCATCGACTATCTGGAAGGCCATACCAAAGTTGTAGCCGTAAGCGCGCAGGTCGGCGATGCGTTCGCCAGGCAGACCGGAGAGAATGGCCGCACCTTCGGTGGCAGCACAGAAAAGACTCGCCGTCTTGGCAAAGATGCGCTGGTAGTAGTTTTCCTTGTGCTGCTCAAAGTTGTGGCGATCCTTGAGCTGGCGCAGCTCTCCGTCGACGATGATCCGCAGCGTATCGCTGAAGAGTTCGATGACGCGCATATTGCGTGTTTCGGCTGAGAAGCGCGCTGCCATACCGAAGAGGTAATTACCAGCCAGCGCCGTCGATCCGCCGCTCCAACTTGCGTTGAGCGTGGGCGCACCGCGGCGTAACAGGGCACCGTCGATGACATCATCGTGCACAAGGGTCGCAGTGTGCAACATCTCCACCGACGCAGCCAGCGCAACCACACGGTTATAGTATGCTGTGCCCTGAAGAGAGCCGTTGAATTCTGATCCCAGGAGCGCAAGTGCCGGACGCAATCGCTTGCCGCCGCTGCCGATCAGATTGACAAATGCCTCCGCCAGCGGGGCAAAGATCGACGAATCCACATCGCGCAGTTTCGTCTCGACCTGACGTAAACCGGCACGTATCGGCATGAAGAGCGTGGTCGCGTCTATGACGCTGCCGTTGCTCTGCAGAGATTCGATTGCTGCCTGCCGCACTGCGTTTTCGAGTGTGCGTCTAGGCATGGATTGGGGTGTGACGAGTTGCGGGATGAGCACCGAACCGGTCCTCCAGTTGAAAGAATGAAGTTGCTGTTGCAGTCGTCAGCGCAGCAACATCAGCCGAGTCCATGCCTCGTAACTGCGCTATCTGTTCGCACACAAGCCTGACGTACGCTGGTTCGTTGCGCTGCCCACGATACGGGTGCGGCGTCAGGTATGGAGCATCCGTCTCCAGCAGGAGCCGGTCTATACGCAGCAGCGGCGCCAGTGCATGGAGTTCGCGCGCAGAGCGAAAGGTCACCGGGCCACCAAGGCCAATGACGAAGCCCCAGTCGTAGGCTTCCTGCGCAAGATCAAGCCCGGCGCTGAAGGCGTGTAACACGCCCTTGAAGGGGCGCTGCGCCAGTGGCGATCGCTCTGCGACAGTGGCTGCCCACACCCGCAGGATCTCGGCAATATCCTTGTTGGCATCACGATGATGGATGATCACAGGGAGACCAAGGTCCGCTGCCAGCTCCAACTGCGCCATGAATGCACGGCGCTGTCTGTCTGGGGCAACGTCGTGCCAGTGATAATCCAGACCGATTTCGCCGATGGCGACGACCTTTGGATGCACTGCCAGCGCGCGCAGGTCGGCAAGTTCCTGCGAACCAACGTCGTGCGCGCTGTTGGGGTGGATGCCCACAGCGACAAACACCTCGTCATATTGCTCGGCGAGTGCCAGCGCTCGTCGACAGTGATCAAGGTCGATGCCCGGATTGACCAGGTAACTGACAGCTGCCTCATGGGCGCGGACCAAAACCAGCTCTCGATCTGCGTCAAATTGCGACAGATCGAGGTGACAGTGGCTATCGATCAGGACTGTGCGCTGCTCCGGCATACTTTATGCAAAGCCTACTCGAATTTAGTCCAAACATTAGGCCATTCAGTTTGTTCATTTTATCACAGACGAAATGGCGCAATCAGTAGGTCAGATTGCACAGTTGCAGCCAAAGAGCGCAGGTGCAAAGTCGATTCAGGATCGGCTGTGCATAATTAGACACCGGTCAAACGCCGGCCGTCAGCCAGAATCTCCTGTACAGCGGCGCGGTCTGTCGTTTCGGTATAGACACGCAGCAGCGGCTCCGTGCCCGAGAAGCGGATCAGCAGCCAGCCGCCATCGTCCATGACGAACTTGTAGCCATCCAACGTCACCAGATCGACGACCTGATGGCCGCCCAACGAAATCTTGGCGATGTCAAGCGCGTCGAGCTGCGCCTTGGCCGTCGCTTTGAGTTTGTTGTCAGTGAGGCGGATATCAATACGATCGTAATAATGTGCGCCGACCTTGTCAAAAACCATCTGAAGCAGCTCGGTCGGTTTCTTGCCGGTACGCACCATGAAATCAAGCAGGTAGAGATTGGCAAGGATACCGTCACGCTCAGGCACATGGCCACGGAAGGCATAGCCACCGCTCTCCTCGCCGCCGATCATCGCGTTGTGTTTCATAATGGCTGGCGCCACATACTTGAAGCCAACACCGGTGTTCACGACAGGCACACCGTACAGCGTACCCAGTTTGTCCAGCATCGACGTAGTACTCAGCGTTTTCACGATTGTGCCACGTTCGCCGCGAATCTCCAGGAAGTAGAAGGCAAGCATGGCGAAGACGCGCAGTTGGTCGACAAACTCACCGTTCTCATCGCCGAAGCCGCAGCGGTCGGCGTCGCCATCCATGATACAGACGCAATCTGCGCCCATGGCTCTGCCCACAGCGAGGCCGGCGTCTACATTCGGTGGGATCGGCTCAGGGCGGCTCATCTCGGGAAAGATCGGATTGCGCATGGCGTGCACTTCGATGATTTCCGTGCTGCCACCGCCCAAGATTTCGCTGAGCCAGCCGGCACCGTTGCCCCACATGTTGTCGACGACTATTTTCAGCGCAGCTTTCTTGATCGGTTCGACGTCGATCAGGCCAGACAGGTGAGCCAGGTAGGCAGGTTTTGGATCGAAGTACGCGATCTGGCCCAATGCCAGCGCCTTCTCCAGCGGCACGCGCAGGATGGCGCCTTCGTCCCCGGCAGCAGGAATGAGTGCCTCGATCTGCTTCAACCCAGCGGAATCAACAGCGCCACCATTTTCGTCGCGCACCTTGAAGCCGCAATCTTCCGGCGGGTTGTGGCTGGCAGTAATATTGACCGCCGCCACGGCATGGTTGGCTTTGACACTGTAACTGATGACTGGAGTGGGCGTCGGCCCCGGCGTCAACAGGACACGCAGGCCATTGCCTGTTAACACCTCGGCGGCAGTGGCAGCGAAATGTTCTGCCGAGAAACGCCGATCGTGGCCGACGATGACTGTCTGGCCACCCTTGCCGGTGGCATTCAAATAGCCGGCGAAGGCTTGCGTCGCCCGCCGCACATTGGTGTAGGTATAGTCATCACCAATGCGCCCGCGCCAGCCGTCGGTGCCAAATTTAATATCGCTCACAGGACTATCCTTTCGTACTTTGGTTCAGAGGCTGAGCCAAGGCAGTATAGCAGCATTGGGCAGCAATATTCCAATCATCCTCGTTGCTTCCATCCCACATTGTGCAGCGGGCATCCTCTCGTCGCTTGCCCGGCAGAGCCGGGCGATCGGGCAACACGGTTCTGCACCGCTCCTGGCCACAGGGCTTCTTTTTTAGGCAAAGACGGGCAGGCGACGTTCGGTGAGACCCGCACGCGCTGTGCGAATGCCGTCGAGCATCGCCTGGTGTAATTCCGGCTGGCCGTTGCTGGCGACCGCGTTGCTGTCGCCGAACACCCACTCGCGCCCCCCGTACGTCGTCACACGGCCACCCGCCTCGCGCACAAGCAGCACACCCGCCGTCAAATCCCATGGGTTGAGCCAGCCTTCCCAGTAAACGTCGGCGCTGCCCGCAGCCACGTGTGCCAGATCCAGCGCAGCTGAGCCGAAATTGCGCACACAGGTCGTGCGCGGCATGAAGTACGCGAATTCACGGCCATTGTTATCTTCGGATTCGGCGCGGTGATAGGGAAAGCCCGTGATCAGTAGCGCCTTGCGCAATGTCGATGTGGCGCTGACATGCAGTCGATACTCGGCGCCGCTTGCTTCACGCAGCCAAGTTCCACTGCGCGGCCATGCGTAGTAGGTCACATCGAGACCGAGATGGTAGGTCACTGCAAGCAGCGTTTCGGCGCGGCGCTGGAGTGCAATGTTGACCGAGCAGTAGGGGACGCCGTGAGCAAAATTTGTCGTTCCGTCAATCGGATCAACTAGCCAGAAGTACTCGCTGTCAGGTTGTTGATTGCTCTCTTCGCCCCACAACGCAACAGATGGGTAGAGCCGCCCCAATGTGTCGCGAATGAACCCTTCAGCGGCCACGTCCGCTGCCGTCACCAGATCGATGTCACTCGATTTCTGCTGCACCGTTGCAGCGCCGGAAAGATACATGCGCCGCGCAAGGTCACCCGCCGCACGGGCCACACCGATCACGGTGTCGGCATCGTGTTCATCGAAAACCATAGCCAAGTCCCCGTCTCTTTCGCTGATGATACCGGAACATCCTCCGGCACTGGATGGAAGACCCCTACCGGCCCGCAGTTCCCCCTGCCCGGAGCCGCATTCCCCCCATGATAGCACTGTTTTGGAGTGGCGCCGAAGCTGCGGTATAGTGCAACCAAACATATGTTCCGATTGCCACAGTGGCAGGAGTTTGCTTCGAATGGATATCACCTGGTACGGATTGTCCTGTTTCCGCATTCGCGAAGGCGGCGTGACGATCGTCTGTGACCCCTATGACAAGGCGTTGGGCCTGACCCTGCCCAAGATTCGTGCGGATGTTGTGACCATCAGCCACGACCGCCCAGGCCACAATGCAGCCGAACGCGTCACCGGCGAATACAAGGTGCTCTCCGGGCCGGGCGAATATGAGGTCAGGAATGTCTTTGTGACCGGCCTGACCACCTATCATCGCCGCAGCGGCGGGAATATCGCCGAACGCAACGTGGCGTTCTTCTTCGACTTTGGCGATCTCACGGTGGGTCACATGGGCGACATCGGCGAGGTGCCGGCTCAGTCGGAGATCGAGGAACTCAATATCGGCGAGGTCGACGTGCTGATGGTGCCGGTTGGCGGTGGCGCTACGCTCGATCCGGCGCGTGCCGTCGAGTTGGTCGGCCTGTTGGAGCCGCGCATCGTCATCCCCATGCATTACCGGCATGATGGGCTGACCGGGCTTTTCGCCGATCAACTGGAGGGAGTCGAGAAGTTCCTGAAAGAGTTCGGGGCGCCAGCGCTCGATCCAATCGAGACGCTCAAGATTTCCAAAACTGGGTTGCCCGAGGAGACACAAGTCATTCTGTTGACTCCAACGAACTGACCCCGCCGCGAGCCGTGAGCAGGATTCGTGTTCGACGCCATGCACGCCCGCAGACGAACCCCAGGGATTGGTTCTGGCTTCGACCCTACGCTTCCGTCTGATTCTTCGAAGAAGGGGAGCTCTCCAAAAACTCCTGGTGTTTCGAACGGCGCAGCAGGAGTCGTCTCCAGCGCACGCGCCATTGCTTCCAGAACAACCCTTCCAGCTTGCGCCAGGTCTGCCAGAGCAGGGGAGCGTCACCTGTTGCTGGCTCGAGCTCGATACTCTGCGCCGGCCCGCCGAAGCGATAGCGAACATACGAGTCTGTCACATCGCGCACCAGCGGCGCTGCGTCGGGCACGGCGGCGCCCAGCCTCTCGGCGTGCTCGTAGGGCGTGCGATCAACGCGGACGGGCGAACCAAGCCGCTGGGACCAGCGCTCCATTCGCTCGTAAAGCAGCATCGGCAAGTCTGCCGTGAAGCTGGTTGGGCCGCTGCTGCGCACGCGCCAGACCAGCAGCG
>CAIRNL010000340.1 GCA_903879975.1 uncultured Chloroflexota bacterium
ACGAGCGCCAGCAGGCTGCGGATCTCTCCTTTCTGCACCAGGGCATCACCTTTACCGTCTACAGTGACACGCGCGGTACGGAGCGCATCTTTCCCTACGATCTGCTGCCGCGCATCATCAGCGCAGCTGAATGGGACAGAGTGGAACGCGGGCTGATCCAGCGCATTACAGCGCTCAACCTCTTTCTGCACGACATCTACCATGACGCGCAGATTTTGCGCGACAAGGTTGTGCCCCTCGATCTTGTCTTCAGCAGCAAGCATTATCGACGCGAGATGCGCGGGTTGGACGTGCCGCACGGCATCTACATCACTGTCGTCGGCACCGATCTCATCCGTCTGCCCGACGGGCAATTTGCCGTGCTGGAGGACAACCTGCGCGTGCCCAGCGGGGCATCGTACATGCTGGCCAATCGTGCGGTGATGAAACGCATTTTTCCTGGTCTCTTCCGCGACTACGGTATCCGCCCACTCGATGTTTATGGCCAGGCACTGCTGACCACCATGCGCTACCTGGCGCCTGCGGCCAGCGGCGATCCCAACATCGTGCTGCTTTCGCCGGGCGTCTTCAATTCTGCCTATTTCGAGCACACCTTCCTGGCGCGTCACATGGGCATTCCGCTGGTGGAGGGGCGCGACCTCATCGTGCATGACGCGCGCGTCTACATGCGCACGACATCGGGCCTGCGGCCTGTCAACGTCATCTACCGGCGTATCGACGACGACTTTATCGATCCGCTCGTCTTTCGCAAGGATTCGATGCTGGGCGTGCCAGGCCTCTTCAACGCTTACCGCAACGGCAACGTGACACTGGCCAATGCCGTGGGCACAGGAGTGGCCGACGACAAAGCGATCTATGCCTACGTACCCGCCATCATCCGCTACTATCTGGGCGAGGATGCGATTCTGCCCAGTATCGACACCTACCTCTGCTCCGATCCGTCCGAATGCAGCTACGTGCTGAGCAACCTTGATTCGCTCGTCGTCAAAGCGGTAGGTGAGTCGGGCGGCTATGGCATGCTGGTAGGGCCACACAGCACCGCCGAGCAACGCGAGGGATTTCGCCGCCAGATTCAGACCAACCCGCGCAACTTCATCGCCCAGCCGACCATCAATCTCTCGCGTGCGCCCTGTTTCTTGGAGGGACAGGTCGAGGCTCGGCATGTCGACCTGCGCCCCTATATTCTCTACGGCGAGCGCGTCACCATCGTACCGGGCGGGTTGACGCGCGTGGCCCTGCGACGCGGCTCGCTGGTAGTCAACTCGTCGCAGGGTGGCGGCAGCAAGGATACGTGGATTCTCCATGAATAGCTCGATGTTGTCACGCGTGGCGGACAGCCTCTACTGGATGAGCCGTTATCTGGAGCGCGCCGATCATGTGGCGCGCCAGATCGACGTACACCTGACCTTGGTGCCGGAGCAGGCGAACGAAGCTGCACGCCAGCGACGCAATCGGCTGATCACCTGCCTTGTCGGCGAGGAGTATCCAGTCGAAGCAATCGACTCGGACTATGATCTGGTGCACCTGTTGACCTTTGACGAGGACAACTCCAACTCTATCATGCGCTGCGTCGCTGCGGCGCGCGAGAATGCGCGCCAGGTACGCGAGCAGATCAACACGCAGATGTGGGAGCAGATCAATCAGCTCTACCTGTCGGTGCAGGGGACGAGTCTGGAGTGGCTCTGGCAGGGACAACCGCACCGCTTCTATCACAGCATCAACCAGGATGTCTATCGATTCCAGGGCATCACTGACTCGCGCATCAGTCGCGACCAGGGGTGGCACTTCGTTCAACTGGGCCGCTACATCGAACGCAGCGCCGAAACGGCTGACACGCTCAACGTCGATTTCCGCGAATTATACACGGCTGCACTGGCGGACGATGCCAGCGACCAACAGACCTATTTGGAGTGGGTCGGATTACTGCGCGGCGCAGCAGCGTACGAGGCGTACAGCAAAGTCTACACAGCCAACATCCAACCGCGCCATATTATCGAATTTTTGCTGCTCAATCCGGAGTTTCCCTATTCGGTCCATTTTGGGATCAACATGGTACAGACCTCACTCGATGCATTGGGTGGGCTGACCGATACACACAAATCCTCGCGTGTGTTCCGGCTGGCAGGACGACTGCGCGCCATGCTAGACTACGGGCAGGTCGACGAGATCATGGACAGCGGGCTAGGTAGCTATCTCCTCTCGATCCAGAACCAAGCCGCCCAGATCCACGAAGCCATCTATCAGACCTACATCAACTATCCGATTGACGACAAGCTGGCAGCGTAATACGCGCCGGCCGGAAGCGTTCGACCATGCTCTATTCCGTACGCCATCTCACGCGCTTTCACTATGCGACACCCATCAGCGAGGCCATCACCGAAGTGCGCATGCGGCCGCGCGACAGCCAGTTTCAGCACTGTAATCTCTTTCGGTTGAGCCTGAAACCGTCGGCCAACGCGCTGTTCTACACCGATTCTCTCGGCAACGTGGTGCACCACTTTTCGCAGCCGGGCATGCACCAGGAGCTCCAGATTCTTGCCGAATCCGAAGTGATAGTTACGTCCCCCCCTGCGCTGCCGGCGGTGCTCGACATGGCGGCGTGGGCGCAGATTGACGCTGCGGCAGAGTCAGGCGAGCACTGGGAGATGTTGCAACCCAGCCCGTACACTCCGAATACGCCGCGCCTGGCGGCACTGGCAGGCGAACTCTGTGTGGAGCGCCGCAACGATCCGCTCACTGCGCTCGTGGCACTGAATGCGGCTATTCATCGCGCTTTTGCCTATGATGCCACCAGCACGCAGGTCGATTCGCCGATCGACGATGCGCTGCTCCACCGCCGCGGCGTCTGCCAGGACTTCACACACGTCATGCTGGCGCTGGTGCGCAACTATCTGCGCCTGCCGGCGCGCTATGTCAGCGGCTATTTGCACCACCGCCGCGACGACACCTCGGCTGACGGCGCGTCCCATGCCTGGCTCGAGGTCTGCCTGCCCACTTTGGGCTGGATCGGCTTTGACCCGACCAACAACATTCTGGCCGGCGATCGCCACATCCAGGTCGCACTTGGGCGGGACTACACCGATGTTCCGCCCACGCGCGGCATCTACAAGGGAGGGAGTGGCAGCGAATTGAGCGTCACCGTACGCGTGCGGCCGCTGCGCGGGGAAAGCCGCGAGAGCAGCGAGGTCGACACCCCCGTCGATGAGGGACGCGAGCCCCCGGTCTACCGCAGCACAGCTCAGGCGTTGCAGAGCAGTTACGCCCTGGCCCAGCAGGCTGCACAACAGCAGTAGATGGCTGTGACGGATGGATGTTCAACCGTCACGATCACTGAGACAGTGGCAGAATCACGATGAATCGCCTGGTGATTGGAATCGACAGCAGCACCACCGCCTGTAAGGCAATCGCGTGGGATCGTTTTGGGCATGCGGTCGCAGAAGGTTGCGCCGCCTACGCCTTGCTCCAGCCAAAACCGGGGTGGCATGAGCAGGACGCGCAGGCATGGTGGTCAGGTGCATGCCAGGCGCTGCGTGCCTGTATGGCACAGGTGGATGCTCGCCAGGTCGTCGCCATCGGCATCACCCACCAGCGGGAGAGTTTTGTGCTCGTCGACGCGGATGGCCGTCCGCTGCGCAACGCCATTCTCTGGGACGTCGCAGTGATCGGCCAGCCTCTCCTGCCCCGTTGCGCCATCCGACTGGGCGGTTACGGGGGTGGCGCCGGCTAGCAACCAGGCCACAGGCAGGATCAGCCGCGCCCAGCGCTGCACGCGCAGTGCGACCCAAGACCTTTGCCTATGCTCGAACCGCATGTTTGCCTCCCTTGCCGGCTGCGGCCGGTCGTTGTTGAATGGCTGACGGTTCGTCATGAAGGTTGTCTCCGGATTAGCGGGCTCCGCAGCGTCCTGATCGAGCGGGTAAATCCCGCCCAGGAACGGGTAGAAGCGCTTGTGCAGCGTCGCTGGATCCTGCATCGCGCCAGATCCGGGATCGAGCAACAACCTGGGTACAACAACGAATTGAGTGTGCAACAACAGACATAGCAGGGCACCCTTCCCGAGTGGCATCGCTACAATTTCAGCATAGCAGATGCATCCCTGCTCCGCGTACGTCATTGGCCGGAGATGCAAGTCGCGCTCTGTCGAACCTACGGCAGGACGCGACTCGCATTTCCGGTGCGCCCACCGCGGGGCGATTCAAGTTGAGGGTGCCCAGCATTTGTGCAGACACACAACGCACCCGTTGGCGGCGTCTGTGTCGCGGTGCTAATCCCCATGAACGACGACTGGTGCGGCTCGGACAGGCTCGCGCCGGATTTGAGTAAGGAGACGACATGAGGCGGCAGCGGAACAGACCAACACTGGCTACACAACGCCAGATGTGGGACAATTGAGCAAATCGTTCTGCCTGACGGGCTGACAGCAGCTGGATTCCTTACGCTACCAGCGCCAGCGCAACCCTCCAAGCATCACACAGTCACACTCAATCCACGTACGAAGGGAGAGTGAGCATATGAAAAAGAATGGCATCCTCAACGCCGACATTGCAGCCGTCGTCGCCAGCATGGGACACTTCGATACGATCACCGTTGCCGATGCTGGCCTGCCCATTCCCGACGAAGCGCTGCGCATTGATCTTGTCGTGCGCAAGAATCTGCCGCGTTTCCTCGACGTAGCGGCGACTATCCTCGAGGAACTGGCCGTGCAGGAGGCAATTATCGCCCAGGAGATGCTCGGCACCAGCCCAGCGATCTACGACGCGTTGCGTACATTGCTGGGGAGCACTCCCATCCGCCAGGTGGCGCACGAAGAATTCAAGGCGCTCACCGCCCAGAGCCGGGCAGTCGTCCGCTCTGGGGAGTTTACGCCCTACGCCAACGTGATCCTGGTGGCCGGCGTCGTCTTCTAAAGGAAAGGTCGATAGAAACCAGGATTTTGCAGGTTTGCGCTCTCGGCAGCGGCGGTGCCCGAAAACCCTGGTTTCTACATCCTATCCCCGGAGCACAGTGCGGCGCTGCGTATGGCCCGCGCGGGAACCAAGCTCCGGCTGCATACGTCCTATCTGATTATGCCGGCACGGTGAACGTCTTGAAGAAAGCCCCGGCGCGTTGCAGAATCGCGAGCATTGGCGTATAAGCAATAGAGTGCGTTATGCTCGGCACGGCAGGCGGTGCCTGGCCAGGAAGATTTTATGTCTCACGATTCACGCTTTCCAGCCTGGGCCTGGTGGATTCTTGGTGCGATCACCATCCTAGCCATTTCGATTTTGGTCTTCTCGGTGATACTTGGCATTCGCGCCGGCCAAGAACAGGTTGAAATCCAGCGCCGCCAACAGATCGGCATTGCCTTGCAGCGCGCAACCGACGCCCAGGTCGAGGGCGATCTGCAAGCGGCCCTGGCCGAGTATCAGAAGATTCTGGTTTTGGACCCCAGCAACGATCTTGCCCAACAGGGTGTCCAAACACTGTTAACGCTGGCCCGCGGCGCTGAACCGGCCGCAGCACGAGCTGCTAGCGGCAGCGCAGCTGCCGTCTCGCCGCTTGGCTCGCCCGCTACTCCGCCGGCGGCGGCGACCTTGCCCGAGGTCAAAGGCACTTCGGTGCCGGCTTCGACCCTGGTTACGTACTGGGAAGATGCCCAGCGCGCGGTCAAGGCCGGCCGCTGGCAGGAAGCCCTGAGTAACCTCGTCCTCGTCCAGCAGATGGACCCCACCTATCGTGTCAGTGAAGTCAGCGAGCAGTTATTCACGGCCTATGTGAATCTCGCGCTGGAAAAGGACAACGCCGACAATTTGGAGGAAGCGCTGGTACTCTACCAGAAAGCGTTGGACCTGCGGCCGGCAGCGATCGACATCCAGCGCGACCGCGATCTGTTGGAGCAGTACCTGCAGGTGCTGACCGATACGGGCGTCGACTGGGAGTTGACCATTCAAAAGTTGACAGAGCTCTTCGCGCTGGAGCCGGATTACCGCGACGTGGCTGAGCGTCTCCAACAAGCCCATACGGCGCGCGCAGACGAGCTGGCCAGCGACGAGGATTGGTGTGCGGCGCAGGACGAGTACAACGCTGCGCTCTCGGTGGTGTCGGACGCGGACCTGATCGTCAAACGGGACGCTGCACAGACCCAGTGTCGTCTCGTCGCCGGCGGAGACAGCGCCGCGCCAGGCACAGCTCGTCTGACGCCCGGGGCTACGCCGGCTACGTCTATGGCCGGCAGCGGCACTGTGAGCAGTGGGGAGGGACCGACCAGTGGGCGCCTGCTCTACTCGGCCAGCGATCCCGTCAATGGGCGCAGCCAGATCCTGTCGGTCACGGTCGGCAAAAACACACCGGCACAACTTCTGCTCGACGACGCCGCTCAGCCGTCGTTGCGCAGCGACGGTGTGCGGCTGGCTTTTCGTAATTTGCGCAACGACATGGCTGGCATCAGCTCATTCGATCCCAGCACCGGGCTGATGCTGCGCTTCAGCCAGTATGCAGAGGATTCGCTGCCCAGCTGGAACGCACAAGGTAGCCGCATCGTCATTGCGTCCAACCGCGAAGGAGACCGGCGGTGGCGCATCTACACCCTGTGGGCGGAAGCAGACGGTGGCACAGAAACGCTGGGCTTCGGCGAATCGCCGGATTGGCATCCTGGCAGCGACCTGATCGCGTTTCGTGGCTGCGATCAGTCGGGCAACCGCTGTGGCATCTGGACATTCTCCAGCAGTGGGGCCAACGCTGCCCCACTGACCAATGTTCCGGCCGACGACCGGCCGCGCTGGTCGCCGACAGGTAGCTTTGTGGCGTTCATGAGCAATTCACGCGACGGCAACTATGAAATCTACACTGTGGACGCGTCGACGCGCGAGGTGCATCGTCTGACCAATGATCCGGCGATCGACGTCCTGCCGGCGGTCAGCCCGGATGGCCGGTGGGTCGCCTTCGCCAGCAATCGCGACGGCAGCTGGGAGATCTACGCGGTGTCTAGCAGCGGCGGCGAGCCGCGCCTGATTGCACCGATCGTCGGTTCGTTGAGCAATTTTCTCGAACATAGGCTGGAGTGGGTCAACTGAGTATGATGGTTGTACGGCTCGCCTGGAGTGTGGCATTGCTGAAACGAGTTGACGAAAGCCACAAGGTTTTGCAGTTGGCGCGTGGGATGGTAGACTAGATGTAGTTGTCCAATTGGGCGACGGAAATACGGGGAGTAGCGCAGTCTGGTAGCGCACAGCGTTTGGGACGCTGGGGTCGTAGGTTCGAATCCTATCTCCCCGACTCATTGCGGGTATAGCTTAAAGGCAAAGCTCCTGCCTTCCAAGCAGGTGATACGGGTTCGATTCCCGTTACCCGCTCTGCCGAAGGATCAAGAAGGTGCGCTGGAGCGCACCTTCTTTGTAGTCAGCCGCTGGGATCGGTAGCTCAACGGCAGAGCAGGGGGCTCATAACTCCTTGGTTACAGGTTCGAATCCTGTCCGATCCACTCTTCCCCTTTTTCCCTCTGATAGATTACCGTCCTGTGCTCCGATGGGGTGGGCGCTGCATGCCATCCCATCGGAACGATTGCATTTCGGCCGGTCATTCATGGTCGGCGGTTCGTATGGATCTCCTCCCGATCCACGACGCGGATGGCTCTCTCTCCCGTCCCATGACGCGCAGGGAGGCTCCGCTCCCGATCGATGGGCCGACCCCTTCCTCTCAGATGCAAAGGCGTGGGCCGGGAAGGGTTGCAGAATAATCTCCGACCAGACGGAGGAGATGTTGCGCCCCTTGTCCACCGGCACCATGCAGGGGGAGCAGACATCCCACCCAGCGCTTGACATTAGAACATATGTTCTATACAATACAGGCCAGGAGGTGGTTTTCATGAATCCTGAGCGA